>JANMJC010000176.1:0-6020 GCA_031371185.1 Paracoccaceae bacterium
GCCCGTAAAGAAGGTCAGCAAGTTCATCGAGGCCAGATTGCAGGCGGTATCATCGAGGAACATGTATTCCGAGCAGGGGTTCGACCCCCGGATCGCGCCGTCTTCGGGGCAGGTGTGCCAGGCGTTGACCGAATCGTGAAACTGGATGCCGGGATCGGCACAGGCCCAGGCCGCATGGCCGATCTGGTCCCACAGCTCGCGGGCCGATACGGTCTTGGCCACGCGGCCATCGGTGCGGCGGATCAGCTCCCACGGGGCATCGTCGCGCACCGCTTTCAGGAAGCTGTCGGTGACGCGGACCGAATTGTTCGAATTCTGGCCCGACACCGTCATATAGGCCTCGGAATCCCAATCGACGTCATAGGTCGGGAATTCGATCGAAGTGAAGCCCTGCCGCGCGTATTGCAGCACGCGGTTGGTATAGGTGTCGGGGATCATCGCCTTCTTGGCGGCCCGGATCGCGCCCTTCAGCGCGGGGTTCCGGGCCGGATCGACCGAATCTTCTGACGAGCCGTCCCATTGCCGGATCGCCGCGAAGATGTCGTTCAGCCGCAACTCATGCGCCTTGGACCCCGCGACCAGTGCCGCAACCTTCTGCTCTTCGATGACTTTCCAGTTGATGAAAGCCTCGACATCGGGGTGATCCACGTCACAGATCACCATCTTGGCGGCGCGGCGTGTGGTGCCGCCCGATTTGATCGCGCCCGCCGCCCGGTCACCGATCTTCAGGAACCCCATCAGGCCCGACGACTTGCCGCCGCCCGATAGCTTTTCGCCCTCGCCGCGCAGGGATGAAAAGTTGGTGCCGGTGCCAGAGCCGTATTTGAACAGCCGCGCCTCGCGCACCCACAGGTCCATGATGCCGCCGTCGCCGACCAGATCATCGCGCACCGACTGGATGAAGCAGGCATGCGGCTGGGGATGTTCATAGGCAGATTCGGATTTGGTCAGCACGCCGGTCTTGTGATCGACGTAATAATGCCCCTGCGCCGGGCCATCGACGCCGTAGGCCCAATGCAGTCCGGTGTTGAACCACTGCGGCGAATTCGGGGCCGCCATCTGCCGCGCCAGCATGAAGCGCATTTCGTCGTAATAGGCGCGGGCATCGGATTCGGTGGTGAAATAGCCGCCCTTCCAGCCCCAATAGGCCCAGGCGCCGGCCAGACGGTCAAAGACCTGCTTGGCGCTGGTTTCCCCCACAAGACGCTCTTCAACCGGCAGCTTGGCCAATGCCGCCTCGTCGGGAACCGAGCGCCACAGGAATTCGGGCATGCCCTTTTCGCGGACCTTTTTCAGAACCGCCGGAATCCCCGCCTTGCGGAAATATTTCTGCGCCAGCACGTCCGAGGCAACCTGGCTCCAGCCCTGAGGCACTTCGACGGCCTCGTTGCGGAACACGACCTTGCCGTCAGGATTGCGAATCTCTGACACCGTCGTGGAGAACGCCATCGCCCCATAGGCGCCGGTCGCTTCACTGGTGAATTTACGCTCGATTTTCATGGCCCCGTCCCGTCCTTGTGCGGCGACTGTCTGAAGCAGCCTGCCGATGTCCTTGTCCCGCCACGCGCGCCCCGATGCCCTATTCTGCCTGCCGCAGAACCTGTCCCCGACGTTGCGGGTGGGGCACATGGAATTCGCTGCAAGGCACCACGCGATGTGTGCGTCCCTTGCAGGCTTGGACAACCTGTCGCAATTCGCAGGCTACGGCAACGAATTTATTAGACTTACCCACTAGATTTTGTGCTTGACCGCTATCTTTGGTCTAGGGATGGCGTCACGCCCGGCAGCGCTGTTAGCGCCGAAAGACGGCAAAACGGGCTTCACGCAGCCCCTCGACAGCCGGCAAAATCCCAGGATTTCAGCAGGGTTGTCCCCTTGCCTTCACATCGGATCGCAGGTTCGCCCAAGGCCCGACGGACAGGGAATCAACCGCGCCGGTTGATCAGGGCGATCCCCACGCCCACCAGCAGGGCCGCTGCGATCAGCCCGGGCACCAGCGCCTCGCCAAAGACGAAATGTCCCATCGTCATGGCCAGGATCGGGGTCAGAAAGGAAAACGACGCCACGGTCGAGGTCGGATAGACCGACAGCAGCCAGAGCCACGCGATAAAGCCGCCCGCCACGATGACCGAGGACTGAACCACCAGCCAGACCCAGTGCATCGGCGTGACCTCGCGCAGGAGCGGGCCGAAGAACGGCGCGGCAATCAGCAGAATCGGGGCCGAAACCGCCACCATCCAGAACAGTTGCGCTTCGGGGCCGGCCTTGCTCATCCTTGTGGCGCGGGCCAGAAAGGCTGTGGCGGTCCAGCCAAAGGCGCCGCCAAGCGCGAAAAGATCGCCCCAGACATTGGCGTGACCCGAGGGGCTTTTGGTCAGGATCGCCCAGGCCGTGCCGACAAAGGCCAGTACCAGCCCCAATGCCCGGACCCGGGTGATCCTTTCGCCCGGCAGCGCGACATGCGCCAGAAGCGCCATCCACAACGGCATGGTGTAAAAGATCACCGAGGCGCGGCCGACCGCCGTCAGGTCCAGCGCCATGAACAGGCACAGGAATTCGGCCGCAAAGGCCGCGCCCATCAACAGGCCCGGCCCCAGATCGGCCAGCCGCACCCGCCCCACAAGGCCGCGATACCACAGCCAGCCGCCCACGAACACCACCGCCAAAGCCGAGCGCAGGCCCGCAAAGAACACCGGCTGCAACCCGGTGTTGACCTCTTTGATGATGATCTGGTTGGCCGAAAGCAGCAGGGTGACGCCCAGAAGTGCCGCCAGCCCGACGCCGTCCAATCGGTCCTTGCGCATCTTCGCCCCCTTTGGACCCTGTCCAACCCCTGCCTCGTGACGTGCTGTCACGACCGGCCCGGCAAAACAACTGGAAGAAACGCCCGAAACCGCCTAAAGGCCGGAAAAGACCGCCGTCGCAAGGGACGGCCGCGCGAAAGGGCCGGGCTTGCCATGACCAACATCATCGCCCGCTGCGAGGCCAAGGGCCTGCGGATGACCGATCAGCGCCGGGTTCTGGCCCGCGTCATCGGAGACGCCGAAGACCACCCCGATGTCGAGGAACTCTACGTTCGCGCCTCGGCAGTCGATCCGCGCATTTCGCTCGCCACGGTGTATCGCACGGTCAAGCTGTTCGAAGAGGCGGGCATTCTGGAAAAGCTGGAGTTTGGCGACGGGCGCGCGCGCTATGAAGACGCCGAGCGCGACCACCACGACCACCTGATCGACGTCTCGACCGGCCGCGTGATCGAATTCATCGACCCCGAGATCGAGGCCCTGCAGGAAAAGATCGCGGCCCGGCTGGGGTTCCGGCTGATCGGGCACAGGTTGGAGCTGTTGGGCGTGCCGGTGCGCAAATGACCCCGGCCGACAATCTGCGCGGCATCGGCCTGATGGCGGGGTCGATGGCCCTGTTCGCCGTCGAGGACATGTTCCTGAAATTCGCGACACAGGATCTTCCGACCGGAGAGATCCTGCTTTTGACCTCGCTGTTCAGTTGGGCGGTGTTTACCGGGATGGCCCGGGCTCAGGGCGCACGCACCCTGACGCGGGCCGCGCTGCACCCTTGGGTTCTGGCGCGCAATCTGGGCGAGGTGATCGGCACCTTCGCCTATATCACGGCGCTGGCCTCTGTTCCGCTGGCCACGGTGTCGGCCGTACTGCAGGCCATGCCCCTGGCCGTCACCATGGCCGCAGCCCTGTTCATGGGCGAACAGGTCGGCTGGCGGCGGTGGAGCGCCATCGCCCTGGGGTTTTGCGGCGTCCTGTTGGTGATCCGCCCCGGGCTGGACGGGTTCCGCCCCGAGGCGATGTGGGTTCTGATCACCGTCGCGGGCCTGACCCTGCGCGATCTGGCCTCGCGCAAGATCCCCGTGCAGACCACCACGGCGCAGGTATCCGCCTGGGGCATCGCGTCGGTGGCCCTTTTGGGGGCCTGCATGATGCCGTTTCAGACCGCGGTGATGCCCGACCTTGGTCAAAGTGCCATCCTTGTCGGCGCGACCCTGTTCGGGACGGCGGGCTATTGGGCGATCACCGGAGCCAGCCGCACCGGAGAGGTGTCGGTCGTCTCGCCCTTCCGCTATTCGCGCCTGATCTTTGCCATCGCCATCGGAACCTTTGTCTTTGGCGAATTGCCTGACCGGATGACCCTTGGGGGGGCGACGCTGATCATCGGATCGGGCTTGTATGCCTTTGCCCGCGAACGCGCCCGGCGCAGACCGGCGGCTTGAACGGGTTGGCGGCTACGCGCGGCGCAGCGCAATCGTCAACGCCCCGCGCAAGCCCGCCGCATCGCCCGCAAGCCTCAGGGTTTGCTGCGCGATCTGCAGGACCGAATTGTCGCCAAACACATTGTCGCCGGTCAGACTGGCGGCCTTCAGGTTGGCCACGCTGGCGGCATAGCGGGCATCGGCGGCATAAAGCGGGGCAACCTCCGTCCGTGGCAAGGCGGCTTGCGAGGTCAAAAGGGCCGCAGATCCCAGGACCGCCGCCGCAGGATCGGCGAACACTTCGAAGTGCAGATGCGGCCAGCGCCCGTCATAGCAGCCGGGCAGGATGGTGGTGAACCGCACCACGCCCTCGGCATCCGAGATCTGAAGCCCGCGCAGATAATTGGCTTCGGGGATGGAATAGATGGAATAACCGCCGGTCGCCGTGCAGTGCCACAGATACAGCGCCAGCCCGGCGATGGGGGTGCAGGCCTGATCGACATCGACCAGACGCATCTCCAGGTCCAGGGGAATGCCGTCAGCGGCGCCCGAAAGCCCGGCAAAATTGGGGCGGATGTCGCGGCGCATCACGCCGGTTTCGCTCAGGATGTTGACCACCTTGCTGTTCAGCGTATTGCTGCCGTCCGCAGGATAGGGCCCGGTGGTTTCCTGCGGCAAGCCAACGCATTGCGTCCCGTCCGCCGCCGTTCCGATCACATCCGCTTCGGCGATGGTGCTGCGCCCGAACAGGGCCCAGGCGCCCAGACCCAAAGCCCCGGCCCCCAAGGCCCCAAGAGCGGCCCTTCGCCCCATGCCCCCGGCCATGTCCTGCAAGAAGCCGCCGTCGGAATCGGGCGCATCGTCGGGGGAATTGGGGTTTTGCATCGGGTCTCTCCTGAAGGTTTGCCTGCATTTTACGTCGCGGGCTTCGGCTTTCCGTCGCACAATTTGCCCAAAGCCGGTCGCAACCCTCTTTCCCCGCGCCCATTCCCCCGTTAAACGGACGCCGAGAGCACCCTTTGCACGTTGGAGCCCCTGCCCATGAGCACGATTGTCGATATCCACGCCCGCGAAATTCTGGACAGCCGGGGCAACCCCACGGTCGAGGTCGATGTTCTTCTGGAAAGCGGCGCGATGGGCCGCGCGGCAGTGCCCTCGGGCGCGTCGACCGGCGCGCATGAGGCGGTCGAGCGGCGCGACGGCGACAAGGCGCGCTACAAGGGCAAGGGCGTGCTGGAAGCGGTGGCCTCGGTCAACGGCGAACTGGCCGAGGAACTGGTCGGCTATGACGCCACCGAACAGGTCGGCATCGACCGCACCATGATCGAAATGGACGGCACCCCCAACAAGGGCCGTCTGGGCGCCAACGCCATTCTGGGCGTGTCGCTGGCCGTGGCCAAGGCCGCCGCCGAATTCACCGGCCAGCCCCTGTACCGATATATCGGCGGCACCTCGGCCCGGGTGCTGCCGGTGCCGATGATGAACATCATCAACGGCGGCGAGCATGCCGACAACCCGATCGACATTCAGGAATTCATGATCATGCCGGTGGGTGCGCAAGACATCCGCGAGGCGGTGCGCATGGGGTCCGAAGTGTTCCACACCCTGAAGAAAGAGCTGCAGGATGCCGGCCACAACACCGGGATCGGCGACGAAGGCGGCTTTGCGCCCAACCTCTCTTCAGCCCGCGACGCGCTCGACTTCATCCTCAAAAGCATCGAAAAAGCCGGCTACCGCCCCGGTGAGGACATCTATTTGGCCCTCGATTGCGCCGCGACCGAGTATTTCAAAGGCGGTCGGTATG
>JANMJC010000182.1:0-2709 GCA_031371185.1 Paracoccaceae bacterium
ATCAACGTGCAGATCGAGACGCAGTCCGAACTGACCCTGGGCATGACCGTGGCCGACTGGTGGGGGGTGACGGGCCACGCGGCGAATGCGCTGTTCATCGGATCGGTCGATGCCGATGGCTTCTTTGACCTTCTGACCGAACGTCTGGCGCGGTTTTAGACGGCGCCCGGCGATCTTTCTGCGACAAATCAGACAATCCTGACCACGAAAGAAATGATTTTTCGACGGAAAATCCTTGACCGCTTTGCGTCAAGCTTCTGATTTTTCGACGAAAAATCAGTGGCGTCTAACCCAGAGAGTACCCCGATCCCCGCACGGTGCGCAGCGGGTCTGCCCCGCCCTTGGCCATCAAGGCCTTGCGCAGGCGCCCGATATGCACGTCGACCGTCCGGCTGTCGACATAGATGTCGCGGCCCCAGACCCGGTCCAGCAGCGCTTCGCGGCTGAACACCCGGCCCGGACGCTCCAGAAAAGTGGCAAGCAGGCGAAATTCGGTCGGACCCAGCTTCACCTCGGCGCCGTCGCGGGTGACGCGGTGGGTGACGGCGTCCAGCCGCAGGTCGTCCCATTCCAGCACCTGCCCCGCCGCCGAAGGGCGGACGCGGCGCAGATGGGCGCGCAGGCGGGCCATCAGTTCGACCACCGAATAGGGTTTGATCACATAGTCATCGGCCCCGGTTTCCAGCCCCCTGACCTTGTCGACCTCTTCGGACCGCGCCGACAGCATGATGATCGGAATGGCGCGGGTTTCAAGCCGCAGGCGCAGGCGGCGGCAGACCTCGATCCCCGAGATATGGGGCAGCATCCAGTCCAGAAGGATCAGGTCGGGCAGGGTTTCGCTGACCCGCTCCATCGCCTCTTCGCCGTCGCGGGCCACGACCACCTGAAAGCCCTCCGCTTCAAGGTTGTAGCGCAGGACTTCGCGCTGCGCCGGCTCGTCCTCGACCAGAAGGACCGAAGGTTGCATCATGCTCCGGGCTCTTGCTGCACGGCTTCGACCTTGGGCCGGGCCTCGCCGGGCAAGGCCCCGGTGGACAGGTAGATCACCTGTTCGGCAATCGAGGTGGCATGGTCGCCCACCCGCTCGATGTTCTTGGCGATGAAATGCAGATGCATGCAGGCCGAGATCTTGCGCGGGTCTTCCATCATATGGGTCAGGAATTCGCGGAACAGGGTGTTGTACATCTGGTCAACGTCATGGTCGCGCTGACGCACATCTTCGGCCAGCACCGCGTCGCGCGCGATGAAGGCGTCCAGCGCATCCTTCAGCAAAAGCCCCACCAGCCGGCCCATGCGGCGCAAAGACCCCGCCGCCCCCGGAATCGGCGTCAGCGTCGCCAGCACCTTGGAGCGTTTGGCCAGGTTCTTGGCATAGTCGCCGCACCGCTCCAGGTTGCCCGCGATCTTCATCACCGACAGCACGGTGCGCAGGTCCGACCCCATCGGCGCGCGCAGCGCGATGACCCGCGCGCATTCCGAATTGATCTCTTCCTCGATCGCGTCAATCGCCTGATCGCCCTGCCGCACCTGTTCGGCAAGGTCCTCGTCCTGGGTTTCCAGCGCGCGGGCGGCGTCGGCAAGGGCGGCCTCGACCATGCCGCCCATCTTCATGATCAGGGCCTGAACGCCTTCAAGGTCGCGGTCAAAGGCGCGCAGGATGTGTTGGTTGTTGGTCATGGTGCCCCCCTAGCCGATCCGGCCGGTGATGTAGGATTCGGTGCGCGGGTCGCGCGGGTTGGTGAAAATCTGCGTCGTGGCGCCGTATTCCACCAGATTGCCCAGATGGAAGAAGGCGGTCTTCTGCGACACGCGGGCGGCCTGCTGCATCGAATGGGTCACGATCACCACCGAAAACTGCGACCGCAATTCGTCGATCAGCTCTTCGACCTGGGCTGTCGCGATCGGGTCAAGCGCCGAGCAGGGTTCGTCCATCAGCAAGACCTCGGGATTGGTGGCAATCGCCCGCGCGATGCACAGGCGCTGCTGTTGGCCACCCGAAAGACCGGTGCCCGGCGCGGCCAGACGGTCCTTGACCTCGTTCCACAGCGCGGCGCGGCGCAGGCACTTTTCCACGACCTCGTCCAGTTCGGCCTTGGAGCGGGTCAGCCCGTGAATCTTGGGGCCATAAGCCACGTTGTCATAGACCGATTTGGGAAAGGGGTTGGGCTTTTGAAACACCATGCCGATCTTGGCGCGCAACTGCACCGGATCGACGCGCGGGTCATAGATGTCCTCGCCTTCAAGGGTGATCCTGCCCTCGACGCGGCAGATCGGAATCGTGTCGTTCATCCGGTTCAGGCAGCGCAGGAAGGTCGACTTGCCGCAGCCCGACGGGCCGATGAAGGCGGTCACGGTCTTGTCGAGAATGTCGACATCGACATCCTTGATGGCGTGGTTCTGACCGTAATAGACCTGCACCTTGCGGGCTTCGATCTTGTTGGGTTGGGCGTTCATGTCTTGGGCTTTCATGCAGGTGCCTACCAGCGGCGTTCGAATTTGCGGCGCAGATAGATCGCAACCGAGTTCATGACGATCAGGAAGATCAGCAGGACGATGATGGCCCCCGAGGCGCGCTCGACAAAGCCCGGGTCGCCGCGTTGGGTCCAGTTGTACACCTGTACGGGCAGGGCCGAGGCCGGGTCGAAAAGGCCGCCGGGGAAGTCGCGCACAAAGGCCACCATGCCGATCAGCAAGAGCGGGGCCGTTTCG
>JANMJC010000210.1:0-2392 GCA_031371185.1 Paracoccaceae bacterium
AGTTCAATGTCCTGCGGCTTGAAGATACCGAACCGGCCGGGTCCAGCCCGTTGAACGACGAACACCGCAGCGGCACCTTTGCCTGCGCGGGCTGCGATCTGCCGCTGTTTTCGTCCGAGGCGAAATACGATTCGGGCACCGGCTGGCCGTCGTTCTTTCAACCCCTGCAGAATGCCGTGGCCACCAAACCGGACCCCGGGCTGTTCGGCAGCCGGACCGAGGTGCATTGCCGGCGCTGTGGCGGGCATCTGGGCCATGTGTTCGACGATGGCCCCCAGCCAACCGGGCAGCGCTATTGCATGAACGGGCTTGCTCTGAAATTCCTGCCCGCCTGAAGGGCGGCCGGGATGGACAGCCGGGGTGCGGGGCGCTAGCCATATCCCACGCGGGACTTGTGGCCCGCCTTGTTCCTGGAGACCTCTTGGCCGACCGTCCCGACACCCCAAATCCGCCCGCGTCCGACATGACGGTGGCCATGACCCAGCTTTTGCAAACCCATCTCGGCGGTCCGCCCGATGCGGTCAAACTGGAAATGGCGCTGCGGATGCTGGGGAAATGGCGCGCGGCTCTGGTGGCCAATACCCTGGTGCAGAAATCCGGGCACAGGGTTCTGTCGGGCCCTTTCAAGGGCATGGACTATTCCGTACCGGCCTCGGAAGGGGCCCGCGCGGCGCGGCTGATGGGCAGCTACGAGGCCTCTTTGGCGCCGGTGATCGAGACGGCGGTGGCCCGGCGCTACAGGCAGATCATCGACGTCGGCTGTGCCGAGGGCTATTATGCGGTCGGCATGGCCCTGCGCCTGCCCCGGGCGCGGGTCTGGGCGCGCGATGCCAGTACGGCCGCGCAGGACCTGTGCCGCGAACATGCGCGGCGCAATGGCGTGGCCGACCGGGTCGAGGTTGGCGGGCTGATGGGTCCGCAGGAATTCGACTGGTGCAAGCGCAAGCGCACGCTGGTGATCTGCGACATCGAAGGCGCCGAAGAGGTTTTGCTTGACCCGGTCGCGGCACCCGGACTGCTGGTGGCCGATATTCTGGTCGAATGCCACGATCTGATGCGCCCCGGCCTGTCGGACCGCATCGCGGCCCGGTTCGCACCCACGCATGCGATTGCCCGGATCGGGCGAAGCCTGACCCCGGCGGCGCTGCCGGACTGGATGGAATCCTTGTCGGACATGGACCGGCTGATCGCGCTGTGGGAATGGCGGGGCGGCCCTACACCGTGGTTGTGGATGCAGGCGAACCCGGAAAGGGCTGCCGATGAGTGACCCCAACCGGAACGCGGCGATCTTCTATGCGCAGGACGGCTATGACCCCAAGGCCAAGGGCATCAACGGGCGGCGCGTGGCGGGCGACAGCTTTTTGCGCGGGTTTCTGCGCCATGCCGACATCGACGAAGCCGTGCTGATGTCGAAAGAGGTCGGCGAGGTGGAGCCGGTGCGCGCCCTTGCCGCCGATCTGCGCCCCGGTCTGGCCCTGCGCCATGTGCCGATGCGCGCGCCCAATGCCATGGCGCCGGTGCCGACGTTCTTTTACCCCAGCCCCAATTACATCACCGACGCCTGGCGCCGCGCGCCTTACGGCACCGGGGCCTGGTCGATCTGCGGCATCACCCACACCACCTCGACCGCCGCCGTGATGCGCGGGTTCTTCGATCTGCGCTTTGCCCCGGTGATGGACTGGGACGCGGTGATCTGCACCTCACGGGCGGTTCAGGCCTCTGTCAGCTATCAGTTCGACCTGACCGATCAGCACATCCGCGCCCATTTCGGCGCCAATCCCCCGCCGCGCCCGATGACGCCGGTCATTCCTCTGGGCGTGCATTGCGACGATTTCCGCCCCGACGCGGGCGCGGGGGCGGCCCTGCGCGCAAGGCTGGGGGCGGGGGAAAGCGATGTGGTCTTTGCCACCATCGCCCGCCTGACTCCGCATGAAAAGTTCGACCCCCTGCCGATCTACACCGCGATGAACCGGGTCCAGCGCGGCTTGCCAAAGGGTCACAAGCTGCACCTCGTGTTCTGCGGCGTGTTCAGCGACGCCTATTCACGCAAGGTCTTTGAAAATGGCGCGGCCAAACTGATGCCGCAGGTGAATTTCCTGCTTCTGGACGGCGCAAAGCCGGAAGACCGCCGCGCCACCCTGTCGGGAGCCGATGTCTTCATGTTCCTGATCGACAACATTCAGGAAACCTTTGGTCTTGCCCCGATCGAGGCGATGGCCGCCGGTCTGCCCTTGCTGGTCAGCGATTGGGACGGCATGAAGGATACCGTCACCGAAGATGTCGGCCTGCGCGTGACCACCCGCAGCCTGCCGCCGCGCCATACCGCAGAAGAGGCGCTGCGCCACCATGGCGGGGTCGACAGCTATACCCAGTACTGCGCCAGCGTCTCGGC
>JANMJC010000229.1:0-4957 GCA_031371185.1 Paracoccaceae bacterium
CGCGGCGGGCGTGGTCGTTGCGGTCGCGATGGCGCCCCCGGCCAGACGGCCCGGGGTATAACCGGGGATCAGCCAGATCGCGTCATCGTTATGGGCCGCCACCATCTCGGAGTCGATGCCTTCAAGGGCCACCTGAAACGCCGCCTCGGCTTCGGCGTCGGTGATGTTGGCCGCGATGACGATCCCGTCCCACCACAGGGTGGTGGCGGGCGCTCCGCCTGCCATGAGTGCCGGTGCAATGGCACCGTTCACCTTGCCGACCACCTGGCTTTCGGCGGCATCGTCCATCGCTCCGCCACGGCTGGCCCACAGGTTGGCCATCGCGATCTTGCCCTGCTGGAATTGCTGCTGCACAAAGGTGCTGTCCGAGGTCAGATACTCGGGGTCCATATAGGCCGTCAGCGCCTTCATCATCTCCAGCGTCTTGATGCCGGCTTCGTTGTTGACCGACGGCGTGCCGTCCGCGTTCACCAGGGCTGACCCGGTCGCAAGATACATGTTGACGAACTCTTCCCCAAGGTTCCAGCCCGCCTTGTAGGTTCCGCCCAGGGGATAGGCGACCTTGCCCGAAGCCTTGATCGCCTCTGCAACCGTCAGCACCTCGTCATAGGTGGCCGGAACGGCCAGTCCCAGTTCGGTAAGGATGTCTTCGCGGTACATCAGGTGCTGGGTGTTCACCATCATCGCGATGGCCATGATCTTGCCGTCGACCTTGATCAGTTGGTTCGGCTGCAGATTGGCGCCGTACTCTGCCACCAGGTCGTCCAGCGGCCGGATCAGGCCGCCATTGATCAGCGACACGATGGTTTCATTGGCAACGCCGCCGATGTGGTACAGCGACGGGTTCGCCGCAAAGGCCGCCGCCTGTTTGGTGGCAAATTCCTGATCCAGCTCGGGCGTGAAATTGCCACATTCCGCCATGGCGGATGTCGCCGACTTCCAGGCCTCGAACCCTGCGGACAGGGATTTCAGTGGAATGGTGTTCTGAAAGGCGCAGGCGGCCATGGCCGTTGTGCCCATCAGGGCAAAGACCCCGGCGAGGGCAAGTTTGCGAAGATACATCGACATTCTCCCGTGGTGACGGACGCCTTGTTGCGCCCTTTGGTTGCAGTTCAGGACAGGCGAGCGCCTGATTCAGTATGAAAGAGTTGGCAGGACGCGGCGGGAACCGTGATGTGAACAGGCGCGCCGATCTCGATCCGAAAATCCTTGGGTGCCTTGACCGACACCAAGGCCCCCCCGGCGCGCACCGCAACCATGGTTGCATCGCCCAGCAATTCCATCGTGTAGACCGGCGCGCTGATCTGCCCCGCCTCGGCCACCCGGGCATCCTCGGCCCGAAAGCCTAGGGTCATGGCCCCGTCCGGCCCCGTCAGCCCCTCGACCTGCACATGGTCGGCGGTAAACCGGCCGCCCTGCAAGGTGCCGGGGATCAGGTTCATGGCGGGAGTGCCGATGAAACCCGCGACAAAGGTGTTCGCCGGGCGGTCATAAATCTCGGTCGGGGTGCCGACCTGTTGCACAAGGCCGTTTTTCATGACCACGACGCGATCTGCCAGGGTCATCGCCTCGATCTGGTCATGGGTGACGTAAATTTTCGTGACCTTCAGCTCGTGCGACAGATTCTTGATCTGCGCCCGCGTGCTGACCCGCAACTTGGCATCCAGGTTCGACAGCGGCTCGTCCATCAGAAAAACCGAGGGCTGGCGCACGATTGCCCGCGCCAGGGCTACCCTTTGCCTTTGGCCGCCGGACAGCGCGCTTGGTTTGCGGTGCAGGAAATCGTCCAGTTCGACCATCGCGCTGGCACGGCGAACGCGGGCGTCATGCTCGGCCACCGGAACCTTGCGGACCTTCAGCGGAAAGCGGATGTTTTCGTAGACGTTCATGTTGGGGTAAAGCGCGTAGGACTGGAACACCATCGCGATGTCGCGGTCCTTGGGATCAAGGTCGTTGACGCGGCGCCCTCCGATCAGGATGTCACCATCCGTCACCTCTTCCAGCCCGGCGATCATCCGCATCGTGGTGGTCTTGCCGCAGCCTGACGGACCCAACAGCACCAGAAACTCGCGATCCGCGATGGTCAGGCTCAGATCCTGCACGCCGGTGAAGCTGCCCCACCGTTTCGCCACCGCGCGGAGTTCGATTTCGGCCATTCAACCCTCTGTCCCGTGGCGCCTGCATACGAATGCAAGCACCCTCTGCGCCAATAATGATTCGCGCAAGGCAGAGTTCGCCTGCGGTCCCAAAATCGCGAGAAAGTCCTGCAGTTGGTCAGCCCCCTTTGTGGCCTTTCGGTGCCTTCGATCCGGGCAACCCGTGCCGAAATGCCTTTTTCCCTTGGCTTGTGCTACCCTGCCATCCAGCCGCGCGGTCCTGTCAGCGCCTCGCCGGTGTCGGGGTCAAATCCGGTCCGCGCGCGGTTCATTTGCCGCATCCGGTCTAGGGGATCGGTGCCGATCTGCCGATGCGCGTCCAGCAGGTCGACCAGCACCCAGTTTTCCCGGATCAGACCGCCCTCCAGTCGCCAGAAGTCAAGACTTCGCAAGGTGATGGTGCCCCCGGTGGCGGGCAGACCCAGCCAGTTCCCCCCGGTCAGCGTCATGCGCATGTCGGGCCAGCCCGTGACAGCCGCATAACCTCCGGCGCCGAAGAAATGACAACTTGTTCCGCTGTCGTCCTGGCCCCGGTCGGGAAAGGCCGCAAGAAACGCCTGTTGGTGCCAGCGACGAAACCCCGCGATGCCCCGCGCCGTCCCGATTCCCGCCGGCCCGTACCAGTTGAACCGGGGGTGCCAGAAACGCGGCATTTCCATCACGTCCGGCCCGCCCTGTGCAGGATGCTTGCCCATGTGTTCCAACATGGCGGTCACCAGGTCGACCGCGCCGCGACCGGGCGCGTGATCGGCCAGTCCATCCTGTGTCATCGGCCCGAAGGCGCGCATCGGGACCCCAAGGCCGGGGGCCATTGGCCAGACGCCCGCCTGCATCATCAACTCGGGGATGTCCCAGATTGCCTGAACCTCGGCAACGCGCGGGCCTTCGACGCGATAGAACTCGTGATACCGCAGCGCTGCCAAATGCCCGGAGGGCGGAATGTTCAGGAAGGGGCGCAAAAACGTGCCGCAGTAGTGGCCGCAGGTTCCGATCCAGTCTGCCCCTGCCGCGTCCTTGCCAGAGACGATGATCTCGTCGCGCCGTTCAAGATCCGGCATGGCCCCCAGCAACGGCGCATAAGCGGCATCATACAGTTGTTCTGCGCCCATTGTGCCAAACGGATGGCACAGGCGGACGATCGCGCCGGGCTTC
Organism: Paracoccaceae bacterium; assembly: GCA_031371185.1. Taxonomy (GTDB): domain Bacteria; phylum Pseudomonadota; class Alphaproteobacteria; order Rhodobacterales; family Rhodobacteraceae; genus CAIYZT01. The sequence goes on from JANMJC010000229.1 coordinate 3,309, forward strand.
AAAATGGCGTCAAGCGCGGAACGCACCTTGGCTTCGGTAAACTCTGCCATGGACTGGCGCAGGGGCGCGACGACGCTTGGTCCGGGCAAAATGATCCTCGCGGGAACGGCCTTGGCACAGGGAAACAGCCCTGCATACGCTTGCAAACTAGCGGGTCGCGCCGTTCCGGTCAAGGTTGCCGTCCACCCCCGACACAGGTTCGCGAACGGCCCCGATGCCGGGACGGCCTGCGCATCGCGGTCGGTTCAGATGAAAGCGCCATAGGCGGGGGGATCCGGGCAGGCGCGCCGACCCGGAGGGTGTAAACCTGCGTCCCCCTTGTCGCGAACGGGTTCAAGCCTTTGCAGGAAATCGCGCCGAAAGGCTCTGATCCGACCGCCAGATCGCGGCGTTGTCGCTGATGTAGGTGGCGATGTCGGTGGCCGGGCGTCCCAGCAGCCGCGACAAGGTCGCATCCACGGTCGCAGCGTTCCCGAATCTCAGGCCGGTATTCAAGATGGTTTGCACAAATGTCTGCATCACGGGCTGACGCCTGCGCCGCAAATGCCACCAATAGCCCATCGGTGACATGCGGTCGTACCTGACCGGTCGGCCGGCCGCCGCGCTGATCAGAGAGGCCACTTCGCCGAAACCAATGGCGCGCGGTCCCGTCAGCGTGACCGCCCCGCCCACCAGATCGGCGCGCCCGCACAGGGCTTCCACCGTTACTTCGGCAACGTCGCGCAGATCGACAAATGCCACGAGACCCTCGCCAGCGGGCAGGGCGATCCGGCCTTCTTCGCGAATATCGGCCAGAAACACATCTTCAAGGTTCTGGGCGAAATAGCCCGGGCGAAGAATGGTGAAATCGGACAGGCCACCGGACAGCAGCCGCTTTTCCACCTTGGCATGCGGCAGGATCGGATTCCGCTCGGCCCCGGCCACGGACAGGAACACGATTGGTCCCGCACCGGCATCGCGGATCGCATCGACAAAGGGCAACAAGGTTTCCGACATGTCGGCAAGCGCGGGCGGGCGCAGCAGATACACGCCCCTCGTGCCCGAAAGCGCGCCCGGCCAGGTCGCGCGGTCGTGGAAGTCGAAGGGAACGTTTCCTGCTTCGCCGGCGCGGCGCGATGCAATCCTGAAGGCAAGTCCGCGCCGGCGCAGGACCTCGACGACCTTGCTGCCGCTGTTGCCCGAAGCCCCTGTCACCAGGATCATCGCTGACCTCCGTCGTTATGAAATCCTGGCCGCCACCTGCCGGAAAGTCGGGCGGTTGTGCAAGTTCTAGGCGCCGGTTCCGGACCGCAGCGCATCAAGGGCCTTCTGCGGTATGGGGCCAAGCGTCCGGCCCTGTGTCAGCATGACGAGCTTGGCCGTTTCTTCCAGTTCTTCGGCGGCAAAGACCGCCGCATCGAACGAGGTTCCGGCAACCACGGGACCATGATTGGCCAGCAGGAAAGCCGAATGACGGGCGGCACAGCTATGGATCAGGGGAACGATTTCCGCAGTTCCGGGCTGAAAGTAGGGCAGGACCGGAACGCGGCCGACCCGCATGACCACATAGGGGGTGATCGGGGGGATGGCGTCCTCGACATCGGTGTCGGCCAGACAGGACAGGGCGGTGGCATAGGTGGAATGCAGATGAACCACGCCGAAGGCGTCCG
>JANMJC010000241.1:0-15132 GCA_031371185.1 Paracoccaceae bacterium
CGAAACATGGGGATTCCGGTCCTGTCTGTCGGCCAAAAACCCAAGTTCAAGCACATCGTAAATCCCGACCTGTTCCATGATGCAAACACTCCCCCTGTTCAAATGCCCTTGCCATCGCGGCAAGCGGCTTGCCGTTCTAACGAGGGCCACCGCCATCGCGGACCCAGCCAAAGTAGTCCTCGGTCCCCATCTGCCCGCCCTTGAGCGCAAGCTGCAGGGTAGAACCGTCCTTGCGGTGGGCCGTATACAGCGCAGCCCCCGGAACGGTCGGCGCGAGTGCCGTCAACGCATCGAACCTCAGCCGCCGGGTCGAATGCCCCGAGGTATCCCCCCCGGCGATGACAGCCCGCGTCAATCCCGTGCGGTCCAGCAGACGGGCCATGACCTGACCAAGGGCATCGCCCAAATGCGCATTGGCCCTGGGCATGGAAAGGGTCGAACCCGAAACGGCGGCGCGGAAGTCGACGACAGCCGGATCTTGCGGACCAAGGGCCGTATGGACGATGACACTGCGACCCTCCGCCAGTTCCCGCATGGCGGCACTCACGGCGCGATCCTTGGCTGCAGCCAGCCTGAATGGATCGACGACGGCCGCAGCGTCAAAGGGCACCCGGGCGAAACCATTGCGGCCGGCCCAGTCGATCTGATCGGCCGTCGTGGCCGACACCGACCCCGATACGACCGCGATCTGTCCGACCGGACCTGCCCCGGACACTTCTGCGGGGTCTCGCAAGGCCCCGATGCTGCGCCAATAGGCCATCAGGGCATATTCGACACCCTGTGATCCGACGACAAGAATGCGCGGTAGTCGATGTTCCCAGATCAACCGGCCGGCGGCAATCAGGCCAGCATCATCGCTGCAATCGAGTGTTATCAATATCTTGCCTGCTTTCAGCGCCCGCGACAAGGCCGCGTCGCCCTTGGCAGGGGTGGCCAGTGCGACCATGTCCAAGGTGGCGGTTGGGATTTTGGTCTGCAACGACAGATGCAGGGCAACATCGCTTTCCGTCATCGGCGTCACCGGGTGACGACTCATGATCGGGTGGCGGTCAAGGCGATAGGTCTGCGGACCGGCAGCGGCGAAAAGGTGCCCGAAGGCCTGCCAACGCCCGATCGGAGGAGCGGCGATCAAGGTCGGAATCCAGGCGCCACCCAGCACCGGATTGGCAAGATCGACCGCGCGCCCGATCGACCCGACCTCGGGTGACGAATCAAGCGTGGAGCAGACCTTGTAATGAAAAAGCGGGGTTCTCAACGTCGCCAGCGCGGCAAAGACCGGCGGCAGGTCAGTCTCCATCGCGGCGGGCGTCATCGTGCGGGCGATGCCCGCGATGCCAATCGCCCGGGCCTGGGGGAACCGTGCGATCTGCGTTTCGTCGGGCTGGTCAAGAAACAGCACGGAAGGGACGCCGCCAAAGGTCAGGGTCTCCATCACCGCAGCCGAACCGGTGAAGTCGTCGCCATACCAGGACAGCAAAAGTCCATCTGCCAAGCCCGCGCCCGTCATCTGCGGTTGACCGACAGGGCGTTGGCAAGGGCTGGATGACTGCTGGCATAAGCCGCGAGGGGAATGCCCGCAACCGTTGCATCCCAGCTTTCGCGCAGGCTTCGAACACCGGCGGCCGGCCCATCCGGATGGCCCATGATCCCGCCCCCGGCCGCGTAAATGAGGTCAAGCGACCCAAGCCGCCGGTAGGTTTCCGGCGGTTGATGCACCGTCTGGCCAGACGAGAATACCGGCATGACAAGGCAAGGACGATCATCGGACATCGGCGTCAGGCAGGCCTTGGCAGAGGCCACGACGCTGTCGTCCGCCTCGGCGAACTTGTTGGCCAAGCCGTTGACATGCATGTGATCCGCTCCGGCAAGGCGCCAGATCTTTTGCCAGGCGACATAGGACCAGCCAAGTTGCGGGTGGCGCGACAGGTAGCCCCAGCCGTTGCGGTGCGCGTGGATCGGCAATTGCGCATGGCGGCGCAGTTCTGTCATGCCGATCAGGCCGATCGAATTGAGGCTTGCCATGATGCAGGTGCCGCCCGCTGCCAGGACAATGTCATGGTGGCGGCGCATCTCATCCAGATCACCGGTGACGTTGAAGGCGAACATCACCTTCTTTCCGCTGCGGTCGGCATGGGCGTTGATGACCGCCATCACGGCGGCAACACGCGCGGCAAAAGGGCAATGCGACCCGTTGGCCTGAAGCTCGTCATCCTTGATGAAGTCGATCTCGGCTTCGGCAAGGGTCTTTACCAGCCCCGCCGTCTGATGGGCGTCAAAGCCGACGCTTGGCTTGACGATTGTCCCGATCAGCGGGCCTTTTGACACCCCGCTCAGCCTGCGGGTGCCGGAAATCCCGAACTGCGGGCCTTGATAGCGTTGAAAGAACGCGGCAGGAAGTTCGAAGTCCAGCAGTTTCAGACCAGAGAATTGCTGCAACTCGAACAGGTTGCCGGCGATTGTGGCCAACAGGTTCGGCAGCGAGGCGCCGATGTTTTCCAGTGGCCATGACAATGTGACATTGGCGCGCTGCCAGTGCTTGCCGGCGGTCGCGACGGCGCCGGGCAGCGAAGGCTGGTCGGCAGATTCCAGCATCTCGATGCCCTCGACCCGCGCCCCCGAGCGTTCGGCCAGTTCTGGCGTTTCGCCGGGGACCTTGACGAAGGTGCCCGAGGATTGCTCGGCGGCCATGATTTCGGCAGCGCGGCGCACATCCGTGGCGGTCTCGATGCGGTAATGCGCGATGATCCTGTCGCTCATCGGGTCGCTCTCCCTCCGTTCAGGTCGAACACGCGGTTTGCTGCGGCAGCCTCGCAGGCGGCAAGGAACACCGCGAGCGTTTTCAGGTTGTCTTCCCCGGATTGTTGCGGGGGTGCCCAGCCCTTCGGAACCGCGGCCGCATGGCGCTGGAACGCGGCCCCGTTGTCGACGCCTTGCATCTTTGCCCGGGCGTTCAGATGGTTCGACGCGAAGAAGCCGAAACCGGAAAGGACGCCACGATAGGTCATGGATCGGTTCCAAAGATGTCGCCCGGGCCGGTCAGCAGGAAGGCCACTGAAAAGGCGGGAAGGTTCAGCGCGCTCACAAGATTGCGGGGCGCATCGTGCAGCCAGTTCGCCGATGGCTGTGGCCGGTCAAGGATCAGCCCCCGCATCGGTGTCGGCAGGCCAAGCGAACGAGGCTCGGGTCCAAGGTTTGCAATCACCATGGCCCCCTCGACCGCCACGACAGCCACGCTACCGGGTCCGCGCGCGGCAAGGCGCTGCCGGTTTTCCATGCGGACAAAAGCCGTGTGAACATGAAAAACCGGCCGCGCCCGAGCGCCCTCCAAAAGCCCGAACGGCCCCCGGGCTGCCGCAAGAGAGATTCTGTCGACCCGGGAGGTCTGCGTTGCGGCCATTGCCCCAACCATCCAGGCGGCGGCAAAAAGCCCGCGTTGGCGCGGGTCGGTCATTGCCATCGGCCGGCGCAGGCCTTCGGGGTTTGGGGCAACGCCGGAACCGTAAGGGTTGGAGCGCATGCCGATCGAGACCAGCCCGAGGCGATAGGGTTTTGCGGGGGCAAGTGCTTCGGCACTGGCAAAGACAAGCGGCAGGGCCTCAAGGGTCTGGATGACCGAAATGTCGTCAGCCGCATGCACGATGGCGCAGGTGCCATGCGAGATGAAGTCGCTTGATCCGGCGTTGCCGGGATGGCGGTTGAGTTCGGTGAAATTCGTCAGCGACCCCCCGCCGATCTCGCTTTGCGGAAAACAAGCCCGCGCCACTGTCGCGGCCTCTGCCGGGGTTGCGCCGTCACCCCCGTCGCCGCCAGATGGCCGGTTCTTCAGCCAGGCCTTCGGAAGCACCAGGATGCTGCGCGGGGTGATGCCGGTCGCAACCAATAGCGCAAGGTCGGCGCGCAGTCCCGATGCGCTGTCCGAAACGACCACCTCAAGGTCCAGGGCCCCGAAGGCGGATTCGACCAGGCCGGGAAGGGTCTTCCTCCAGTCGGGATCGGTCAGGTCCAGACGCAAGAGCGTGGCCGATGCCTTGACCACAGGGCGCTGCTCGGCAGTTGGTTCCCATCCAGCTTCCAGCGCCAGCGAAAGCTGAGGCAAGCTGCGCCCCATCCCCGTGCCAAGGGTGAAAGGCTTGTCCGGGTTTGATGGTTGCGCAGCGTGGCCGCCGGAAAGCAGCACGGTCACGCTCTGCGTCACCCGTTCATTTGCGGCCAATTCGAAGGGAAACGGCAGGGACAAGGGGCGGCAATAGGTTTTGTAGCTTGCGTCGGTCCAGTTGCGTTGATCTTCCATTTCAAAGATCTCACCGGCAAAGGCGATGTCGGCAGAGACGCCGTTGGCCTTTTGACGAAGCGCCACGATGTCCTGGGCGGGTTGATCTGCCGCAATGGTCCGGGGAAACACGCCTCGCTCTATGCTGCCATCCCGATGGGTCACCACCAAGGGCGCGCCCGCGAACCCCGACACGGGGTGCAGGATCACAAAACCGGCCCGGTTTACCCGGATCGGGGATTGCGCGCGCAGATCCAGACTTGCGGTGACCTTCCCCGAGCCTTCGCCCAAGCAGGTGAAGATGCCCCGTAACGCTGTGTCGCCCACCGTGAAGATGCGTTTGTATTCAAAGCTCACCGCGGTTTCGGTGAATTCCTCGGACAAGGTAGTGGCCCCAAGGGTTCCCCAGTCGGCGTTGCGGACCGGATAATCCACGGCGCGCAAGACTTCGACGCCGTTCCAGCACAGGTTTCTGACCGCACCATCCACAATCTCAAGCGAAAGCTTGCCAGCCACCAGTCGGCGCGACGTCGCCATGGCTTCTGTCGTTCCGTAGACATGCACCAAGGCTGCGGGATCGGCCATGACTGCGGACCCTATGCCCGGGCAAGGCGGCCGAAGCCGCCCTTGGGACAAGGGCGGTTCAAAGCTGGCCGGACCTCGGATGGAATTGCGGCCATGGAAAGCCGTGGGGGCAACAGGTCCATCGGATCACTCACAAATCGCCCGGACGGACCTTAGCACCTCATCGGGGTCAAAGACCCGTTCCATCCACCCGTCCTGAAAAATCTTCGGCCCGGCCTCTTCGATGGCCAACAGGGCCCCGTCGGAAAACTTCCCGCCGGGGAACACGTCAAAGGCGATGGCCAGTTCGATGTTCAGATGACCAAGGATGAAATCCCGAGCGGCTTCGACGGGAACGCCTTTGCTGACCGCCATATCCGTCGCCGTACGCAACGTCATGGCAAAGGTCGCCCCGATGGTCTCGGACAGGGCGGGCTCCAGGATGGCGATCGCCTCGACCGTGCAGCGATGGGCCCTCATGACCGGCGCGAAGATCGCGCGGGCAACCGCCTCACCCAAAGCATAATGCGCCTCGGGTCCCTGCATCAACGCGCAGACAATATGCTGCTTGGCCCGACCGCCGCCAAAGAAGTCGGCTTTCGCGGCGGGATCCGTTTCGTCGTTGAAAATCGGCGGATGACACGGGTGCGTGACAAAGTAGGAAATGTCCTTGCGATCCGGCAAGGCGCCGGCATGCGGTGCGGCGGCATCAAGCATGACGACCAGCGCCCCTGAAGGAATCTGATCAATCACCTGATGAAGGATCCTGCCGATCAGCCGGTCGGGCACCGCCAGGACGACCACATCCGACCCGGCAAGCGCGTTCTCGGCCGTCACGCAGGTGATGCCGAACGACGCAAGCAAGGCCTTTCGCCCCCCTTCCGAGACCTCGACATGGCTGATCTCGAAGTCCGTGGTCCGAAGATTGCCAGACAGCCGCAATCCCATTTTGCCGCCCGCACCCAGCAAAGCAATTTTCGTCATCACGCCTCCAATCCAGCCCGGCAAGGGGAGTCTTAAGCTATCATCTCATTATATCAGTTGATGAGTTTAGACAAGCCGTTCCTTGTGTGATAAAGCGATCTGGTCTACTTTGTTGATCTGATGTATGCACTTGAAGAGCGCAGCGAAGCCCCGGAGAGCGTGAATGTCAGACGAACCGCCACTCGCAAAACGCAAGCTCTCGGATCTGGTGGAAGAACGCCTTCTGGGTCTGATCAAGGGCGGCGACCTGAAGCCGGGCGACCTGTTTCCGTCAGAGCGTGAACTGATGGAAAAGTACGACGTGGGCCGGCCCGCCATCCGCGAAGCGATGCAGCGGCTGCAACGCATGGGGCTGGTGACAATTCGCCACGGAGAGCGCCCGCGCGTGGCAACGCCGTCGCTGGATCATGCCATTGGCGAACTTGGAGAGACCATGCGCCACCTTCTTGCCCACTCGCAAGAAAGCCTGGAGCATCTGAAGCAGGCCCGCCTGACCTTTGAAATGGAAATGGCCCGGATCGCGGCGCGTCTTCGCAGCGAGGTCGATCTTGTTGCCCTTCGCAGCATCTTTGCCGAACAACGTGCCGCGGCCAACAATCCGGTGGAGTTTCTGCGCCTCGATGGCCAGTTCCACAAGGGCATCGCCACGGCGAGTGGCAATCCCATCTTCATTTCGCTGGCGGGGGCGATGTTCGAATGGCTTTCAAGCTTCCACGCGCATGTCGTTCGAAGCCCCGGGCTCGAACATCTGACGCTCAACGAACATGAGGCCATCCTGAATGCGATTAGCCGCCAGCAGCCCGAACTTGCGGCCGAACAGATGCGCGATCATCTTCAGCGCGCCAACGACCTTTACAACGCTGGCAATGTCCGCAAGCCCGCCGAAAAATAGCGCCGGACCCTCAAGGATCGCGCCGGTCAGCGGGATCGCCACAGGTCGATCACCCTTTGCTCGACACTGTTGGCGCGCGGGGGCGGCGCCAGGGCCAGCACCCGCCCGACATAGGCCCCGATGCGTGAGGGAATGTCGGTATGCCATTGAAACGACGGAAAATCGCTTTTGAACTGCTCAAATTCGAAAGCAAGATCGAAACCGGTCACTTCGCGAAAAAGGTTGTCGGCCGGAATCCGCGTGTCGCCCAGAATGAAGTCCGGATCGACCTGGATGAATTTCGGCAGAACGCCCACGGCTGCCGCGATGGCCTCGACATAGTTCCGCTGCGTCATCCATGCGCCGTCAGAGCCGACGGTGTAGGTCTTGCCGAACGCACGTTCATGCCCCGCAACCGCCGCGACCATCCTGCCCGTGTCCGAACAGTCGGACGGATGGATCCTTTGGCCGCCCTCACCTGGAAGGACAACGTCAAGGCCACCCTGCAGCCGATGCACCAGATCTTCGCCCGACCGATCCAACAGGGAAATCAGGTTCCGATCGTTCAAGGTGTAGGTCGGGCGCACGACGGTCACGGCGGCCTGTGAACCCCCGGACCATGCGCGCAACTCCTCTTCGCAGGCGCGCTTTTCCGTCGCATAGGCGCCGACCGTCGGCACCAGTGGCCCGGAGTCGGGCATCGGGACCTTCGCAAGCGGATACCCGAAGACATCACAGGTGCTGACAAAAACGTACTGCGAATCCGTCTTTGGCATAGCCGCCAACAAGATCCTCAGCTGCGCCCGGGTATAGCAGCAGTAATCCACGTCGACCTCTGCCGAAAAATCCCGCAAGGCCGTTTGCAGCGCGTCCGGATTGTTCCGGTCCCCGCGATACGCGGCCCCGCTGCCGGAACCCGCGTTACGGTGGAACATCGCCATCTCGTGCCCGTCGCTGACCAGTGCAATGGCCGTGTGATGCGAGATGACGCCGGTGCCGCCGATCAACATGATCCTGGTCATGCGCGGCCCCGCGACATGGCATCCCCGGGGCTCATGCTTCTTTCCGATTCATGAGCCGGTAAAAAAGCGTGCCGACGATTGACAGGAAGATGACCAGAAGCAGCGACATCATCGAAGACCGTCCAAGATCGTAGAAATTGAACGCCAGTTTGAAAAGGTACATGCCCTGCACCACGGTTTCGTTGCCGGGTCCGCCTTGCGTGATGGCCTGGGGCATCTCGAACAGCCCGACCAGGCCGATGATCAGGAAAAGTCCGGCAACCAGAAAGAACGGTTTCATCAAGGGCAGCACCACATAAAGCAGTTGCCGCCGGGCCGAAGCACCATCGACGCGCGAGGCATCAAGAACGTCGGGCGGAATCGTTGTCAGTCCGCCCAGCAGGATGATCGCCGTAAAGGGCGTCCCGTGCCAGACCGAGGCAACGATGATTGCAACCAGTGCCCAGGGCATCTCCACAATCCACTGGACCTGATCAATGCCGAACATCCCCAGGATTGAATTCACGGCGCCGTACTTGGTTGAAAACAGCATCCACCACGCCAGACCGGCGATCAGCGGGGCGATGGCGGTGGGAATCAGGATCAGACTGACAATGATCGCGCGGCCGCGCCGGATATGGTAAAGGGCCCAGGCAATCGCGAAACCCATGGTCAGTTGAATGACGAAAAGAATGACGCCGATGAAGGCGGTCAGTCCGATGGAGTTGACAAACTGGGGGTCTTCGAAAAGCGCCCACAGATTGTCCAGCCCATTGAAGGTTGCCGGGATCTTCGGGTTCGGCGAAAACTTCTGAAACGCCGAGATCAGCATCCAGATGAAGGGCACGATGCTGACGGCGATCAGGCCCAGGATTGCGGGCGTTGCCAGGGTCCATGCAAATCGTTTTGATCCACGCATTTTCGGCCCCCTACTTCAGCCCGCCAAAGGCGAGACCGCGGACAAGGAATCTTTGCATGATGGCCGCAAAGAATATCCCGGGGATCACCGCCAGAAGCGATGCGGCTGCGATCTCGCCGAAAAGCAGGGCAATGGCGGTTCGCAACCGAGGCAGATAGACGGTAATCGTTGTGACCTTGTTGCCCGCAAGCTGATAGGCCAGGACATATTCGTTCCAGATGCCGATAAAGGTAAAGACCGCGGCAATGGCAATCCCCGGCGCAAGGACGGGCAGGGCAACAAAAAGATAGGTTCGCCAGTGGCCTGCACCGTCAACATAGGCGGCCTCCTCCACTTCCTTCGGTGCGGCCTCGACATATCCAAGCAGCAGCCAGACGATCAAGGGAATGGAGAACAAGGCATAGATCAGGATCAGCCCCTGATAGGTATCCAGCAACCGCAGCCGCTTTCCGATCATCCACAGCGGCACAATCAGCGCAATCGCCGGAACGTAGCGGAAGGACAGAATCCACATTGGCAGGAATTTGCCGCCGATCTTGAAACGGCCCATCGCATAGGCGCAGGACACGCCAAGGATCAAGGCGGCGATCGACGCGATGATCGAAACCAGAAGGCTGGTTCCCAGGAAATGGGTCACCGGTTCGTTGTTCTCAGAGCCGAACCAGACATATTTGATGTTATCAAGCGTCAGATCCCGGGGCAGCAGGCTTACCGGGTCCTGGAAAATGGCCGTCCTCGGCCGAAACGCTGTCAGGATGATCCAGTAGACCGGAAACAGGCAAAAGGCCAGAACCGGCCCGATGATCAACCAGGGCCACATCTGACGAATTCGATAGCCCACAGAGTATCTTGTGGCGGTTCCGGACATGATTTCTTCTCCAAAGCTTTGACAGTATCCATCGCCATCGCGTGTCACCGCGTGACGATGTCGTTTCCATCAGGGCCGAATATCTTCAGACTGCCGGATTGAACCCGGACATGGCTGCCGATCTTGCCGGCCGCACCGCCCGAGCGCCTGTATTCCATGGTCAACCGCTCGGCGCCGCTTGTTCCATGCGCCAGCATCGTGGATCCGAGGTTTTCCAGAATGTCCAAGGTCATGGGAAACGAAACGTCGCCCTCGGTGGGCGACAGATCTTCCGGACGAACGGCAATCGTGATCGTGGCGCCGACCTGGGCCCCAACCGGCAGCCCGATCCGGGCCGTTTCACCCGATGCCATCTTCGCCTCGAAGGCGGCACTCTCGACCTTGGTCACTTCGGCAGACAGCAGGTTGATTTTCGGAGACCCCAGGAAGCTGGCCACGAACTTTGTCGCCGGTCGGTCATAAAGGTCAATCGGGCTGCCGATCTGCTCGATCTGCCCATCGCGCATGATCACGATGATGTCGGCAAGGGTCATGGCCTCGACCTGATCATGGGTGACGTAAATCATCGTCGCCCCAAGGCGCCGGTGCAGTTTCTGGATTTCGAGACGCATTTCAACCCGAAGGTCCGCGTCCAGATTGGACAGGGGTTCGTCGAACAGAAACAGCTTGCGATCCCGAACGATCGTCCTTCCGATCGCGACACGCTGTTTCTGACCGCCCGACAACTGCGAAGGGCGCCGATCCAGAAGCGGCGTGATCTGCAGCGTCTCTGCAACCGCCGCGACGCGCGCATCGGCTTCGGCCGCCGCGACATTGCCCATGCGCAGCGGGAACCGCAGATTTTGCCGCACGGACAGATGCGGGTAAAGCGCATAGGACTGGAACACCATGGCCACGCCGCGATCTGACGGCGACAATTCGTTGACGACTTTGCCGTCGATCATCACATCGCCCGCCGACTGGCTTTCCAGTCCGGCAACTATTCGCATCAACGTGGTCTTGCCGCATCCCGAAGGGCCCACAAAGACGACAAATTTCCCATCTGGAACATCAAGATCGATGCCCTTGAGCGCCTCGACATTTCCAAAGCTTTTTCGGATGCCCTTGAGCAAGACGTTCGACATTCCATCCTCCAACATGAGGGCCCCCGCCGCAGCGGGGACCCGGTATTCCTGCTTGGCCGTGCTATCCGGCGATCTTCAGGCCAACGGCAAGATAGCTGGCCTTGACCTTTGCCCAACGTTCTTTCTGCGCGTCGCGGTCCATCCGGTCCGTGATGGCTTCCCACCGGTCGGCGGCGGCCTGAAGGGCGGCGGCGGCGTCGCCCCCCTCGGCGTTCAGGTACCCGTGGATTTCACCCTGCAGCGCATCCATGTATTCGCTGGTGCCCACCATGTTCATTTCCGGGAAGCCGTTTGTCAGCACTTCCTTGGCGGCATCAAGGAATTCCTGCGTCGGGGTCAGAACCTTGAAGTTCGCCAGTTCATAGTCGGACTTCAAGAACATGTCCGACCCGCAGGTCGGATCGTCCATCGACAGGACCCGCCGTTCCGGCATCAGAAGCGTTGTGAGAACCGCAAAGGCCGCATCGGCATTGGTCGTGAAGTTCGAGATGCCGATGACGCGGCCGTAGAACATCGAGTTGAAGTTCCGATAGACCCCGTCCACTTCATAACCCGGCCATTCCGAATAGCCGATATCGGTCAAGGCACCCTTCTGCGCGTCGTTTCCGAACCGCCCCAGGTCCATGTACCAAAGGGTCATGGCGATGTCTTCTTCCTGGAAGGTCGTCATGGTCTGACCCCAGGACAGCGAGGACGAACCCGGCGGCGCGGTGGGAATAAGCGCCTTCAGGTCTTCCAGCGCCTTGACGCCCGCAGCATTGTTCCAGCCGGGGTGGCAGTCGTCGTCAAACCAGACGCCTCCGGCCGATCCCATCATCGGCGCCCACTGCTGTTCGATAAAGCCCTTGTCCCAGGTCGAGGTCTGGAAGCCGTAGCCGGGCTTGCCCTTCTTTCCCCAGGCCCAACCGGTGAAGAAGGTCGCGACTTCCTTGAAATCTTCCCATGTCTTCGGCACGGTCAGGTCCTTGCCGAACTGTTCCTTGTATTTGGCCAGTGCCTCGGGATTTTCGAAAGCGGCCTTGTTGTAATACATCATGGCCACGTCACCATCGACAGGCGACGCAATGGTCTGGCCGTCGATCTTGCAATAGAGTTCGCGGTAATAGTCGACGATGTTGTCGAAAAGTGGCTGGGAATTGGTCTTCGCGATCAGATCATCCAGCGGCATGAGGTAGCCGGCCGCGACCAGTTCGGCATTGTATCGCGGAAAGTGCATGACGATGTCGAACTGACCGCCGCCCGAGTTCAAATCCTTCAGCGCGTCCTGATACGACAGGAGGTCGCCGCTTTCGATGATGTTCAGGGTAATTCCAAGGGTCTCCTTGATGTAATCGACCTGAAGGTCGAAAATCGGGCGGATACCACCGGGATGCGACATGACGTTCAGCGTGACGCCGTCGAACTGCCCCCCGAAAGCGCGCATCGGACCCAGTACTGTCCCTGCCGCCGCAAGCGCTGCACCCGCCTTCAAGAAGCCGCGCCTACCGATAGAACTCAAGTTTCTTGTCATTCGTTCCTCCTGTTGTGGGGGCAAGTACAGTTGAGATGTCCGGCCCGAGTCGCCCATTACTCATTAGCATCTCAACTGATTATACCAGCTATGGAGTTCCGTCAACTGTGGTCTCAACCGCACCGCCTGTCCCGGATCCCCCCTGCGTGCAGCCCGTTCCGGCGGAAAACATGGCTGCCTCCTTTTCCCTGCACCCTGCGCCCGACCACATCCGCCGCGTTGCCGTGTAGATTTCAGGAACAGGTCCGGGGCGGTGCGGGTTGCCTTGCCAAAACAGCCTCCCGGTTCCGCAAACCTTGTTCCCGGGCCACTGCGCCCTTCGTTTCCGAAATGGAACCTTCTCCTCGTGGGGCCTTCCGAAAGACAAAGGGCTGCTGCGGGCATCTCAAGGGACTTTCTCCAGCCCCTGGCGGATCAGGTCCTGGCCCGCCTGGCTGCTGACCTCTTCAAGACACCGCAGAAAGCGGTTGATGTTTTCCATCTGCGGGCGATCCAGCGGGCGCAGGGCCGAAATTCGAAACGGGACCTGCGGCGCGAAGGGTTTCAGCACAAGCCCGTGCTTTTGATACTTCAAGGCGCTCAGGGGATTGATGATCGAAACACCCAGCCCGCGCGCGACCAACTCGCAGATCCCGGTCGCCGACTGGCATGAAACCGACATGCGCCGCACGACGCCAGCCTCGTCGAAAACCTCCTGCAACCTCAGACGCGAGGGATCGTTCGGCCCAAGGCTGATAAAGGGCGACGCTTCGAAATCCGAGGGAACCAGCGAAGCGAGGGCCGCAAGCGGATGGCCCTGCGGCACCACGGCGACAAGTTCGAATTCGCGGATCAGGGTGACCTCGGCCGATTGCGAGGTGAAACCGCCCTCGATCAATCCAACGTCGAAATCGAAACCGCTGACCGGGGTTTCGTCACGAGGATCCTCTGTGCGGATGTCGATGGACAGGGACGGCACCTGCCTTTGAAGGCGGGACATCACTTCTGGCAACAGCGAAACGGCGAAAGCGGGCAAGGTCGATACGGTCAGCACCTCTTCGCCCGCCCCGCGCAGCCCTGCGACGAACTGGTTGAGCCTTTCAAGGCCGCTGAAGGTCGACTGAATCTCCTTGTAAAGCCGAAGGGCACGCGACGTCGGCACCAGCCTTTGACGCCTGCGCTCGAACAGGGCAAAGCCCAGCACGCTTTCCAGTCGCGACAATTCCCGGGTCACGGTCGGTTGCGAGGTGCCAAGCGCATCGGCCGCCGAGGTGACGGTGCCCAGTTTCATGATGGCGCGGAACACCTCGATATTGCGAAGGTTCATCAGCGCACTTCGCCGGGTCATGGGCGGCCCCCTTTCCTTCATTCTACCTGGTTCATATCATGAATGAATGATCTTTGCGCTTCTCTTCTGTTTTATTGCCAGATTGCCAAGCCTAGCGTGACCGAAGGTTGGGGCAGGGACGAGAACAGATCAGGTGTCAGCGCAGGACAAACATCCGCATCCGGCCGGCAAAGCCTTGCAGCTTGCCTTGCAGGGCACCGGGGGGGACCTTGGCCTTCAGCAGGTTGCGGTGGCGGCATGCCTTTTTCCGGTGTCCCTGCGCCACCGCGATCCCGGGCCCTGGGCCCCTCACATCTGGTGGGGCCATCGCGAGAAGGCCCTGATCTATCCCGCCAGTGTGATGAAACTTTTCGTTTTGGCCGGTCTTGCCGCGTTCCGCGCACAGGGGCGGCTGACAGACCACCCCGAGGATGACCGTGCTGCGGCGGCCATGATCCGGATTTCATCGAATGATGCCACGGCATATCTGATGGGCCGATTGACCGGGGCCGAGGATGGCGCCTGCCTTGGTGAGACAGCGCTGGATCACTGGTGCCAACAGCGGGGCGCCGTGCAGGACCTGTTTCTGAAGCAGGGCCGGGCCGAATTCGATGGCCTTCAGCTTTTGCATGCAACCTATCAGGACAGCCCCTACGGCCGGGCCTTTCAGGCGCGCCGCGACGGCAACACCAACAGGCTTTCGGCCCTTGCAAGCGCCGTGCTGCTTTATGACATCGCGCGCGGAGCCGTCGCCGGGGGCGGTTGGATGATGGACCTGCTGCAACGCGATTTTCAACGCCATGCGGAGTATTGCGATCAAGAGGGCGATCAGGTTCGGGGATTTCTGGCCGAAGGGCTGCCCGCAGATACGCGGGTCTGGTCAAAGGCCGGGCACACCTCGACGACGCGGCACGATCTGGTTTACGCCGAGAACGCGGATGGAACGGCGTTCATCCTTTCCGTGATGACCGAGGGGGAATGGACATCGCGCCAAGGCACCTTCCTGCCGGGCCTTGCCCGCGCATTCCACACCCATGCCTGCAACATGCACTGGAATTCCGGCCGGTGAAGAAGCCGGAACCACCCAACAGAAAAGGAGTAAGGCCATGAAGAGAAGAACATTGCTGAAATCGGGCGTGGCGGGTTTCGCGCTCGTCTTTGCGCCCTTCACCGGCGCCCTGCGCGCCCTTGCAGAAACGCCCTTGCCCGGGGGAACGCTGCATCTTGTCGCCCCCTACGGCAGTGCGCTGACCAGCCTCGATCCCCACAAGACATGGGAATCGCAGGATATCGTCGTGTCCAAGGCTTTTCACCGTTCGCTTTACAACTGGGACACCGCGGCCAACCGGCCGGTGCTGGACCTGGCTGAATCGGTCAGCGTCAGCGACGACGACAAGACATTCACCTACAAGCTTCGCCCGAACGTCGTGTTCCACAACGGCCGTCCCATGACTGCCGATGACGTGATCTGGTCGTTCAACCGCATCGCCGATCCGGTGCTGAACTCGCCCGGCGTGACCAACGTCGAACCGATCGTCGGCGCGCGCGAGGTGATGGACGGCAAAGCCACCACGATCAGCGGTCTGGTAAAGATCGATGACCTGACCTTCTCGATCACCTTTGGCAACTTTGCCGATCCGGGCATGCTGTATTACGACGGCTCTTCGTCGATTCTGCCCCAGGAAGAGGTCGCTAAGCCGGAATTCGAAAGCCAC
>JANMJC010000298.1:0-11272 GCA_031371185.1 Paracoccaceae bacterium
CCGCGTCCAACTGCCCCACCCCGAGATTTTTGCCGCGCTGGAACCCGGCGCGTCCCTGCTGGTCAACGACGGCAAGATCCGGCTGAAGGTCGAGACGTGCGGCAAGGACTTTGCCAACTGCACCGTCACCGTCGGCGGCACGATCTCCAACCGCAAGGGCGTGAACGTCCCTGACGTGGTGCTGCCGGTGGCGGCCCTGTCCGACAAGGACCGCACCGATCTGGAGTTCGCCTGCGAAATGGGCGTTGACTGGCTCGCCCTGTCCTTCGTGCAGCGCCCCGAAGACGTGATCGAGGCGCGGCAACTGGCGCGCGGACGGGCGGCGATCATGTCGAAGATCGAAAAGCCGGCGGCGGTCAAGGCCTATGACGCGATCCTGCAGGTGTCGGATGGCATCATGGTGGCGCGCGGCGATCTGGGTGTGGAACTTCCCGTCACCTCGGTGCCCCCGATCCAGAAGCGACTGGTGCGCGGCGCGCGGGCGGCGGCCAAGCCGGTGATCGTGGCGACCCAGATGCTTGAATCCATGATCGAAAGCCCGGTGCCGACCCGGGCAGAGGTGTCGGACGTGGCAACGGCGATCTACGAGGGGGCCGATGCGATCATGCTGTCGGCCGAATCGGCAGCGGGCAAATATCCGATCGAGGCCGTGACAACGATGACCAACGTTGCCCTGTCGGTCGAAAAGGACCCGACCTACCGCCTGGTCATCGAAGCCAGCCGCGTCGTTCTGCGCGAGACGATTGCCGATGGCATCGTGGCCGCTGCGCGCGAAATCGCCGAGGCGACCAACATCAAGGCGATCTGCTGCTTTTCGCAGACCGGCACCACCGCAAGTCTGGTGGCGCGCGAACGTCCGCATGTGCCGATCATCGCGTTGACGCCCCTGATGTCGACGGCGCGGCGCATGGCCCTGACCTGGGGGCTGCATTGCGTGATCACCGAACCGCAGGACCGCTTCAAGGGCGCGGTGATTGCGGCGATCCGGGCGGCGCGGACCGATGGCTTTGCCGGTGAGGAAGACATGATCGTCGTCACCGCGGGTGTGCCGTTCAACGTCAAGGGCACAACCAACATCCTTCGTGTGGCGCCCTGCGATGAAAGGTTGATTTCGCGCGTCGAACCCGAATAATGCGCCCATAAGCGGTACAATGTCAGGGGGGGCGTGGATGGACAACGATCTTTTGCTTGTCATGGGGATCCTCGTCGGGGTCCTTGCGATCCCGTCGCTGTTGTCCGCCTTTTCCGAAAGCCGTCCGCCGCGGGCCGGTGCGATTCTGGTGTTGATCGCCGGGGTGCTTGTGGCGGTGGCGCTGACGCGCAAGCCTGGCGGCTATACCTTTGATCAGGTTCCCGAAGTCGTCATGTCGGTGATCAAGCGCTATTTGAACTGATCGCGCCCGCCGCATCGGGAATCGGCTTGCGCCCCCGGGGTTTGCCCCCTATAGCGCAGCACCTGACTACCCCGCGAGGCCGGCGAAAGTGGCATGCCGAGTCGCGCGATGAAACCACGGAGATGGAAATGCCCAAGATGAAGACCAAGTCCGCTGCCAAAAAGCGGTTTTCCTTCACGGCCTCCGGCCGCGTGAAGGCCGGTGTGGCCGGCAAGCGCCACGGCATGATCAAACGCACGACGAAATTCATTCGCGACGCCTCCGGGACCATGATCCTGTGCGCCAGCGATGCGAAAATCGTCAAAAAATACATGCCCTACGACCGGTAAGGAGAGAAACACATGTCCCGCGTCAAATCCGGTGTTGTTACCCATGCCCGTCACCGCAAGGTGATCAAGGCTGCGGCCGGCTATTACTCCGCCCGCTCGCGCAACTTCCGCACCGCCACTCAGGCCGTCGACAAGGCCAACCAGTACGCCACCCGTGACCGCAAGGCCAAAAAGCGCAGCTTCCGTGCGCTTTGGATCCAGCGGATCAACGCGGCCGTGCGCCTGTTCGACGCCGAGTTCACCTATTCGCGCCTGATCGACGGCTTGAACAAGGCCGGCATCGAGGTGGACCGCAAGGTTCTCGCCGATCTCGCCGTGCACGAGCCCGAGGCGTTCAACGCCATCGCCGCACAGGCCAAAGCCGCGCTGGTCTGATTTTCAGACCCCTGAATTGAGGCGGCCCTGCTTTTGCGGGGCCTTTTCTTTTGCAAGCATGGCCGACTTTCCCCGCTTGACCGATCCCGGGCCGGTTCAAACCGGCGCCTCCCCTCCCCCTCGCGGGAAGGGGCCGGGGGGTGGGGGGGCCGGGGCGGCCCTCCAACCGTTTCCGCATTCCAAACAATACCGCCCCGTCGCCGTATTTGCGCCCGAATCCCCAACAATGAATGGCTGAACGCAAAGATGTACCGAGGTTCCCCATGTCAGCTATTGATCCCGCCGGATTTGTCACCGCCCTTCCCTTGTCCGAAGGGCTTTTGAACTGGGCGAAGGCACAGTCCCGCGACATGTGGCACGAAATTGCGCGCAAGGCCGATTTTGCCGACCCCCGGGCCACCATCGACCTTCTTCTGACGCTGAACTGGATCAGCCTGCAACCCGGCTGCGACCGGGCCACCGCGCTGTTGATCCTGACCCGCGCCGCCGAAGCCGGGTTGCACCGCAAGGATTGCCCGCCGCAGATGGCACCTCAGGCCGCCCGCGCCTTCTGCAAGGGCCTGCACCACGCCCTGACCGCCGATTGCTTCATTCTCGAAACCCTGGCCCTGACCGACGAAGACCTTGCCGCGATTGACGCCCAGCTTGGCAGCGAAGGTCCGCTTGCGCTCAGCGAGGGCCGCCGCCGGACCGCCGGGCAGACCGCCGCCCGCCCGGCCTTTGCCATGGCGGGCCAGCGCCCGGTGCTGCCGCCGCTGGCCGCCTGACGCCTCTTGCCTTCACGGATCATCCCCGCTAGCACCGTGCCGATCCAAGCGGAGGCAGGGATGGACGGGCTACACGACTTGAAAGCCAAATATCTGGCCGCTGTTGGCGGGGCCGCCACGGAGGCCGCGCTGGAAGAGGTGCGCCTTGCCGCTCTGGGCAAAAAGGGCGAGATTTCGGCCTTGATGTCGGCTCTGGGCAAGATGGAGCCGGATGCGCGCCGCGCCGCCGGGGCCGCGATGAACCTGCTGAAAGGCGAGATCGACGCCGCCCTGCGCGCCAAGAAGGCCGCCCTCGGCGACGCCGCCCTGGACGAGCGCCTGCGGGGCGAGTGGCTGGATGTCACCCTGCCCGCCCGCCCGCGCCGCATGGGCACCATCCATCCGGTCAGTCAGGTGATGGAAGAGTTGACCGCGATCTTTGCCGACATGGGGTTTGCCGTGGCCGAGGGACCGCAGGTGGAATCGGACTTTTACAACTTCGACGCGCTGAATATCCCGCCCGAACACCCCGCGCGGCAGGAACATGACACCTTTTTCATGCACCGTGCCCCGGGCGACAACCGCCCGCCGCATGTGCTGCGCACCCATACCTCTCCCGTGCAGATCCGCGCCATGGCCGAACAGGGCGCGCCCATTCGCGTCATCGCTCCGGGCCGTGTTTATCGCATGGACATGGACCAGACCCATACGCCGATGTTCCATCAGGTCGAGGGCCTGGCGATCGACCGCGACATCAGCATGGCCAACCTGAAATGGACGCTGGAAGAGTTCTGCCGCGCCTTCTTCGAGGTGCCCTCGGTGGAACTGCGCTTTCGCGCCAGCCATTTTCCCTTTACCGAACCCTCGGCCGAGGTCGATATCCGCTGTTCCTGGGAAGGCGGCCAGTTGAAGATCGGCCAAGGCGACAAGTGGATGGAGATTCTGGGCTCGGGCATGGTGCACCCAAAGGTTCTGACCGCCGCCGGGGTCGATGCGACCCAATGGCAGGGCTTTGCCTTTGGCATGGGCATCGACCGGATCGCCATGCTGAAATACGGCATCCCCGACCTGCGGGCGTTCTTTGAAAGCGACCTGCGCTGGCTGCGCCACTACGGCTTTGCGGCGCTGGACATGCCCAACCTGGCGGGTGGGCTTAGCCGATAGTCGCGCAGACCGGCCACCTCCCTCCCCCTTGTGAGAAGGGCTGGGGTGGGGGGGCCGTCGGCGTGGTTCAAGCCCTTTAACGGGTAACGGCGGCCAGAACCTGAGCGGCAAAACCGAAACGGCCCGCCAGCATCAGATACAACAACACGGTCAACCCCAACAGCAGGCACAGGCGGCCCACTTTCAGCGGTCTGCGGTCTTTGGGTATGTTCATCATCGGGTCCATGACCTTGGAATAGCAAACAAGCCCGGGGGAAATGTGGCGAATAGCCCGCCAAAACCGGTACAACCCGTTTCCGCATCGGAAACCGGCCTGCCCCGGCTTCCCCCGGACCAAAAGGTAGGATATCCCGACGAGCGACCGAAATCCGCATGACCATCCAAGGCTAGCCCATGAAATTCACCCTCTCCTGGCTGCGCGATCACCTTGAGACCAAGGCCTCGCTGGACGACATCCTTTATGCCCTGACCGATCTGGGGCTGGAGGTGGAAGAGGTGGTCAACCCCCTGGCCAGGCTGGCCCCCTTTACGCTTGCCCGCGTGCTCCACGCCGAAAAGCACCCGGATGCCGACAAGCTGAAGGTCTGCCGCGTGCTGACGGACGAGGGCGAAAAGCAGATCGTCTGCGGCGCGCCCAATGCGCGGGCCGGGATCACCGTGGTGCTGTGCAAACCGGGCGACTATGTGCCGGGCATTGATGTAACGCTTGGCGTGGGCACGATCCGCGGCGTCGAAAGCCACGGCATGATGGCGTCCGAACGCGAGCTGGAGCTGTCGGACGAGCATAACGGCATCATCGAGCTGCCCTCGGGCGAGGTGGGCGACCGCTTCGTTGATTGGCTGGCGGTGAACCGCCCGGCGCTGGCCGATCCGATGATCCATATCAAGATCACGCCGAACCGCCCCGATGCTTTGGGCGTGCGCGGTGTGGCGCGCGATCTGGCGGCGCGCGGCCTTGGCACGCTGAAACCCTTGCCCGTCACCCCGGTCGCGGGCCAGTTCGACAGCCCGATCCGGGTGGCGATTGCACAGGACCTGAAGGCGAAAGGCTGCCCGCATTTCACCGGACGCACCATTCGCGGCGTCACCAACGGCCCCTCGCCGGACTGGTTGCAGGCGCGGCTGAAGGCGATCGGCCTGCGCCCGATCTCGGTACTTGTCGACATCACGAACTTTTTCACCTTCGCGCTGAACCGGCCCCTGCATGTGTTCGATGCCGACAAGGTAAGCGGCGGCACCCTGCGGATCGAGGCAGCAAAGGGCGGCGAGGTCTTTGGGGGGCTGGATGGCAAGGACCATGCCTTGCGCGCCGGGCAGATGGTGATTGTCGATGACGCGGGCGTGGAATCGGTGGCAGGGATCATGGGCGGCGCGGTTTCGGGCTGCACGGAGGCCACGGTCAACGTCTTTGTCGAAAGCGCCTACTGGGACCCGATCACGGTGGCCGCCACGGGCAGGGCGCTGAAGATCAACACCGACGCGCGCTATCGCTTTGAACGCGGGGTGGACCCGGCCTTCACCCTTTCCGGTCTGGAACTGGCCAGCCGGATGATCCTTGACCTGTGCGGCGGGGTGCCCAGCCATGTGGTGCAGGACGGCGCGGCCCCTGATGTGACGCGGGTTTACAAGCTGGACCCGGCCCGCGTGATCTCTCTGGTCGGAATGGATATTCCCGAGGCTGACCAACGCGCGACGCTGACCGCCTTGGGCTTCGCCCTTGACGGCAACGACGTGACCCCGCCCTCGTGGCGGCCCGATGTGCTGGGCGACGCCGATCTGATCGAAGAAGTCGCGCGCGTGGCCAGCCTGTCCAGGTTGCAGGGCAAGCCCTTGACCCGGGCTTTGCCGGGCGTGCCAAAGCCGATCTTGACTGCGATGCAGACCCGTGAAAAGGCGGCGCGGCGGATGATCGCGGGGCTGGGGTACAACGAATGCGTGACCTACAGCTTTATTGACGAGGCGGCGGCGCGTCTGTTCGGTGGCGGTGAGAACGCCGTGCGGGTTGAAAATCCGATTTCGTCCGAAATGTCGCATCTGCGGCCCGACCTGTTGCCGGGGTTGCTGCGGGCGGCGGCGCGCAATCAGGCGCGCGGGTTCATGGATCTGGCGCTGGCCGAAATCGGCCCGGCGTTTCAGGGCGGTGAGCCCGGCGAGCAGCATTTGCAGGCAACCGGCCTTTTGGTCGGTCATGCCGCGCCGCGCGATCCGCATGGGTCACGCCGTCCGGTCGATCTGTTTGACGCCAAGGCCGATGTCGAGGCGGTTCTGGCCGCCCTGGGCGCGCCTGCCCGCGTGCAGGTCAGCCGCAAGGTGGCAAGTTGGTGGCATCCGGGCCGATCGGGCGCGATCGGTCTGGGGCCCAATGTCATGGCCTCCTTTGGCGAAGTGCACCCGCGCGTTCTGGCGGCCATGGATGTGAAAGGCCCGGCGGTGGCCTTCACGGTTCTGGTCGCAAATGTGCCGCTACCCAAGGTGAAAACCCCGATCCGCCCGGCGCTGACCCTGAACGATCTGCAAGCGGTGGAGCGTGATTTCGCCTTTGTCGTCGGCTCCGAGGTCGAGGCGCTGACAGCCGTCAATGCCGCGATGGGGGCCGACAAGGCGTTGATCGCCACGGTGCGGGTCTTTGACCAGTTTGCCGGTGACAAGGCCGAAGCGCAGATGGGGACGGGCCGCAAGAGCATCGCGCTGACCGTGCGCTTGCAGCCTCAGGACAAGACCCTGACCGAAGCCGAGATCGACGCGGTATCGGCGCGGATCATCGACAAGGTGACCAAGGCCACCGGCGGTACTTTGCGCGCCTGACGGTGCCTCGTCGAGGGCCTTCGGCCAATCCTCGGGGCGGCAGTTCCGGGGAAATCCTGTCAAGATCCGGATCGAAGAAAATCCGCCGTGACGTGCCGTGACGTCGCAATTGCAATGGCGCGGGGCAGGAATAGGCTTTGCGCCATGGAATTTGACTATGTCATCGCGGGGGGTGGGTCGGCCGGTTCGGTGCTGGCCGCGCGGCTGAGCGAAGATGCCAGCGTGACGGTCTGTCTGGTCGAGGCCGGCACGGCGGCGCGCGACATCTTCGTGCGCGCGCCGGCGCTGGTGGCGGCGATGGTGTCGGGGCGGCCACCGGTTCACAACTGGGCCTATCAGACGGTGCCGCAACCCGGCCTGAACGGTCGGCGCGGGTTTCAGCCGCGCGGGCGCGGTCTGGGCGGGTCATCCGCGATCAATGCCATGCTGTACCTGCGCGGCCACCCCACCGACTATGACGGTTGGGCCGAGATGGGTGCGACAGGCTGGGATTGGTCCTCCGTGCTGCCCTATTTCCTGCGCTCGGAAGGCAATGTGCGGGCCGCCACCGCGCTGCACGGCAGGACCGGGCCCTTGAAGGTGGCCGATCAGGTCTATCCAAGGGCGATCTCGCGCGCCTTCGTGCAGGCCGCCGAGGCGGTGCAGATCGCGCCCCTGGTCGATTTCAACGGGGCCAGCAGCGAAGGCGCCGGCCTGTATCAGGTGACGCAGTTCCATTCCGGTCCGCGCCGGGGCGAGCGGTGTTCGGCGGCGGCGGCCTATCTGCATCCTGTCATGGGGCGACCGAATTTGACCGTGCTGACCCGGACGCGGGTGGAAAAGATCACCTTTGACGGAACCCGCGCCACCGGAGTGCAGCTGCGCCGTGGGCTGGGTCAGACGACCCTTCTGAAAGCGCGGCGCGAGGTCATCCTGTCGATGGGTGCCTTTGGTACGCCCCAGACCCTGATGCTGTCGGGCATCGGCCCCGAGGACCATCTGCGCGCTCACGGCATTCCCGTTGTCGCAGCGCTGGAAGGCGTGGGCGGCAATCTGCAGGACCATCTGGACTACACCGTCTCGCACCAGTCCCTGCGCGCCGATACGGTCGGGCTGAACCCGGCCGGCCTGTGGCGTCTGGCGAAGGCCGGCCTGCAATGGCGCCGTACCGGCGAGGGGCTGTTCGCCTCGCCCATGGCGGAAGGTGGGGCGTTCTTCAAATCGCGCCCCGACCTGTCAAAATCCGATCTGCAAATTCATTTCGTGGTCGGCATCGTCGATCAGCACATGCGCCGCCTGCATCTGGCGGACGGTTATTCGGCCCATGTCTGCGTCTTGTACCCCCACAGCCGGGGCACGGTGCGGCTGGCGGGCACCGACCCCGCCTTGGCCCCGCTGATCGATCCGGCCTACCTGTCCGACCCACGCGACCTTGAAACCCTGAAGATCGGCGCCCGCCGGGTCGAGGCGCTTTTGGACACCGCCCCGCTTGCCCCGTGGAAAGGCAAACGGCTGTATCCCCATGACGGCAGCGATGCCGGGCTGGAGGCGGCGATCCGCAGCCATTCCGACACGATCTATCATCCGGTTGGCACGGCGCGGATGGGGCAGGACGATCTGGCGGTCGTGACCCCCGATTTGCGGGTGCGCGGGGTTCAGGGGCTGCGGGTGGTCGATGCTTCCGTGATGCCGCGCCTGATCGGGGGCAACACCAATGCCCCCACCATCATGATCGCGGAAAAGGCGGCCGAAATGATCGCCCGCCGCTAAAGCGGTTCAAGTCTTGCCGGAATCAGAATTCAAACCAAAAGTGTTCGAATTCTGATGCTTGATGTTTCAACAAAGACTTGAACCGCTCTAAAGCCGTCCGTTGCCCAGACCCTTTCCCGGACGCCGCCTTACTTGCGCCCGAACAGCCGCCCGAAAAAGCCTTTGGCCCGGTCCTGCGCCTCGCCCACTTCGGCCATGGCCGGATCGACCATCCGCTCGACGAATTGCAGCCACATCCGGCGCACCATGAAGACCAGAAACCCGAAGATCAGCACAAGGACAATGCTGACCCAGGGGATGATGCGTTCATCCACCGAGGTTGCCTCGCGCACCGACACCGCGTTGGGATAGATCGAGATGATCGGGAACCGCCAGCCGTAATGGGTCACCACCACCCATTTGGGGGCTTCGGCGCTGGATTTCAGATTGCCCGCCTCGGCCTGCAGATTGGACGAATCGTATTTGAAATAGGGCGGCCAGATCCAGCCGGTGTCTTCGTTGCGATAGACCATCACCGATCCGTCCGGGAAAGCGGTTTCGATGAAGCGGATGTCCCGGGTTGCGGTGCCCTCCGCCGTGCCGCTGTCGGGCACCGAATAGGCCCAGGCGTTTTCCGTGCTGACCGTGGTCAGGCGGTTGTAGGTGTTGGTGACCCGCACGATGTCGTGCTGGGGCAGGGTGTAGTGCAGAAAGCCCGCGACAAAGATCACCACCAGCGTCCAGAACACCCGTTTGACCCATTTCCACAAATTCGCGCCCATCGGGGCCTCCTTATTGATAGTTCACCAGATAGACCGTCACGGCAAAGACCGCCGCAGGGATCAGATAGACCAGCACGATCAACTTGCGCCGCAGGCTGTGCTTGTAGGCCTCCATGCCTGAGGCGATATAGGCATCGCGCTCGGCCATTGTCAGGCCCTCGCGCGCGGGATCGCTGTCCCATTCCTTTTCCAGCCGCTCGCGCCGGACCGAGCGCGAATAGATGCCGACCAGGACATAGATCAGGGTCAACAGGATGAACCCCAGAATCGCCGCGCGGATAAAGCCGATCATCACCCTACCTCCGAACCGCGCCCCAGGGGCCGACGGCCTTTATCATGTCGCGCGCGGGCTTTGGATGGGGCCGCTCGCGCGCGTCCATCGACGGCTCTGGCCCGAACAGGGCTTCGCGCGCGCCCTGCGTATCCACCTGATACTCGCGTTCAAGGAAATCAACCACATACTGTTTTTTCCGGTCCGACCAGGTGCCATAGCGGGCGTAGAACAGCTCTTTGTGGGTGATGAACATCTGCCGCACGTCCATGGGTGCCAGTTCGGACAACAGCATGTTGACCAGGTCGCGGTTTGCGCCGGTCGTGGCGCGCAGGGTGTAGAAATAGGCCGGGTGTTCGGACGATATCCGCGGCCAGGGGGCGTTGCCGTCGATCCAGTTGAGCAAGGCGGCCAGGCCGAGGAATTCGGGCGGCAGAGCGTCGCCCAGCTTGTAGGCGATCTTGCGCAATTCGGTGCGCCGCGCGTCGCCAAGGTCAAGGCCAAGTGCGTCGGCCGCCTCGACCAGAATGAAATCCATCTTCTGGCGGATCACGGCGGCCGCATCCATGCCGCGTGCCTGCACGATGGGCTCGACCAGAGCGTTACGCTCCAGCCATTCGGCGATGGCGTTGCGTTGGGTCAAGTCCATCACCGGGGCAACCGGCATCTGCCCCAGGGTCTGGCGCGGCAGGGTCGAGATGACGGCGGGCAGGCGGACGCCCTGAAACACATAGACGCCGCCGAAATGGCTGGTCCAGAAATCCGGCTGCGAGAAGGTCATCGCCGGCAAGGCGATGGCCTGGGTGGTGATGTCACCGGTCTTCGTGGCAAGCGCGATCATCTGGGCAATCAAGCCTTCATCCCGCCAGCCATCGGGTTCGCTGCGAAAGCGGTCGATCAGCCCGGTCAGCTTTCCCGCATCCGCCACATGGCCGCCGATCGTATCCGCCTCGACCCGGACCTGCCGCATTTCCAAGAGACGGGCGGGTGTGGACACTTCATAGACCGAACCCTGCAACTCCCCCGCCACCGCGTCGCGCGCGGTCAGGGCAAACAGCTGCGCCTCGTTGACCTCGATGAACTGCTGCAGAATGCCGCGCGAGGTCGAGAATTTCATGTTCAACAGCGGCGCGGTTTTCTGGCTGGTGGTCAGCAGGATGAACTGCCGGTTGGCGCCGTTGGGGTTGAGGTACAGGGGGTCTTGCAGCTCATCGCCGATTTCGGGCGAAAAGCCCGAGATGTCGATGTGGAAATCGGTCAGCTCGGTGGTCTTGCCGGTCAGGTGTTTAAGCGCGCGATTGTAGCGCTCGATCAGGGCGGGGGAGGAGATTTCGACAAGGTTGCCGAACATCAGGCCGGCGGCGATGAGGCGGTTCATGGGGTGATCACCTTGGCAGGGGCCCCCCACCCCATCCCTCCCCACAAGGGGGAGGGGGCCGCGTTTGACGAAATGCCCGTCGAATGTCGGATGTCGCCGGTCCTCCCCCTTGTGGGGACGGGGCGGGCGTGGGGGGGAGCGCTGTTATTCATCCTTGGAACCTCTGTCTCCCGCACCATTTTTCAGGTCTTGGCGACTCCCCTCCCTCTCGTGGGAAGGGGATGGGGGTGGGGGGCCGCCCTGCAAAGCATCAAGCACCACCTGCATCACCCCTTCAAGGTTGCGATCCACATCATTATT
>JANMJC010000301.1:0-2560 GCA_031371185.1 Paracoccaceae bacterium
ATCGCCTCGGCATGTTGCAGCACCAGCGCCCCCGCGATGGTGATCGGCGCCATGGCCCCCGCCAGGGTGAAAGGCGTGACGATGGCGACCTGGCCGTGTTCGGCCAGACACATCAGCCCCTCGCTCATCGGGTTGTCCAACTGGCGCGGCGAATTGGTGTTGATCACCCCCATCATCATCGGCGTCTGGGCCAACTGATCCAGCGACCAGCCCATCGACAGCGCGGCCAGATGGATGCCGTCCATGGTGCGGCCCCGCCCCAGGGCGTTCAGGTTCCAGCTTTTGTCCATCAGCGTGATGACCGAGTGGTAATGGTCCAGATGCCTTGTGCGGGGGTCCAGGTCCATCGGCTCCAGCGGACCGCCGGATTCCTGCTGGATGACATTCAGCGATTGGCAGAGTTTCAGGAAATCGTTCATGTCGGCAAAGTTGCCGTCGCGGCGACCCCGGTCCAGATCCATCACATAGGCCGGGCCGCCGACCGAAGAGAACACCATGTCCGCGCCGCCAAAACGCAGATCGCGCGCCCGGTTGCGTGCGGCGATGGTGAAGCTGCGCGGCACGGTGGCCAGATGGTCAGCCACCATACCGGGGTCAAGATAGACCATGTTGCCATCAACCCGCGCGCCTGCCCCACGATAGGCCTCCACCGCCGCGCCGTTCAGCACCCGGATGCCCTGTTCGGCCAGAAGCCGCAGCGCGGCCCCGTGGATGGCGGCCACCTGATCGTCCGAGATCACCCTGATCGGCTCGTAGGGGCGCGGCACCTGACCCCAGGGGCGTTGCGGGATGTCGTGGGCCGAGCGTGCGGGACGGCGGTGGCGCATGGGTTACCTCGGGGGCGGAAGTTCGCGGGCGGGGGGCAGATCGACTTCGCCCAGAAGCCGGGCATGACGGTGGGCGGAATAGACGGCATCCGCGATCGACGAGGGTTGCAGGCAGTCGCCGACGCGGGCGAGGTTCGCAACCTGACCGTCCAGCGCGCGAAACAGGTCGTCCCGCACCAGCCGCCCGGTGCACAGGATCAGGGTTTCGCAAGCGATTTCAGAAACCCGTCCGGCATAGGCGCATTCCAGATGCGCCACGCCCGGGGTCTGGGCGGTGACATGGGTGAAGGGCAACAGCCGGACCCCCTGCCGCAGCAATCTTTCAAGCACGAAATCCTGCTCGTTGGTGGCGATGGTGAAGGTCGAGGGCGTGGCCCAGGGCGTCACCAGCGTGACCGCGTGGCCCAAGCTGGCCAGTTTTTCGGCCCAGGCCCCGGCCATGAAATACTGCTCGTCGTCCAGGATCACCACGGCGCCGCTGATCCTGGCCCCGGCGAACAGATCGTCGGGGGTCAGGGCAAGGGGCAGGTCGCGCGCAAGCAGGTTGCCGACGCCGATGGCGTCGCGCCGCCAGCGGCTGCCGGTGGCGATCACCACATGATCGGCGCCGAAATCGGTGACATCGGTGGGCGACATGGCGCTTTCGCGAAAGATCTCGACACTGGGTTGCTTGGCCAGCATCGTGACGCGCCAGTCGCGCACCCGGCCCCAGGTGGACAGGCCGGGCAATGTCATCTCTTGCAGGATCCGCCCGCCCAGATCGCGGGTCCTTTCGGCCAGCGCCACCTGAAGGCCGCGCCGCGCCAGCGTCAGCGCCGCTTCCAGCCCGGCAGGACCCGCGCCCACGACAAGGGCGGTTTCCCGGCGCGGATAGGTCGCGATGCGTTCGGGATGCCAGCCGCGCCGCCACTCTTCGCCCATCGTGGGGTTCTGGGTGCAGCGCAGCGCCACGGCTTCGTTGTTGGCCGCCCGGCAGATGTTGCAGCCGATGCAGTCGCGAATTTCATCTGTCCGGCCCTCGCGGATTTTCGCAGGCAGGAAGGGGTCGGCGATCGATGGGCGGGCCGCGCCGATGAAATCCTGCGCGCCCTGCCGGATCAGGTCCGCCATCGTGTCGGGCGAGGTGTAACGCCCCACCGACACCACGGGTTTCAAGGTCAGCGCCTTGACGAAACCGACCTGCGCCTGTTGAAACCCCTCGGGTGAAAACCGCGCCGACTTGCTGTCGTTGCCCAGGGCGCCCGCGACATTCACATCCCACAGGTCGGGCAGGTCGGCCAGCATTTCGACAATCTCGCGGCCCTCGCCCGTACTGGTAATGCCGCGCGGTCCGTGCAGTTCATCAACCGCCAGCCGCACCGCGACGGCACAGGTGTCGCCCACCGCGTCGCGGGTATCCTCGATCATCTCGCGCAGCAACCGGACGCGATTTTCCAGCGGCCCGCCGTATGCGTCGGACCGGCGGTTGGTCAGGGGCGACAGGAACTGGAACGGAAGATAGTCATGGCCGGCATAGACATAGATGATGTCGAACCCCGCTTGGCGCGCCCGTCGCGCCGCCGCCCGCTGCCAGCCACGAAAGGCGCGGATGTCGGATTTGTCCATCTCTCGGGCCGTTGTGGGCAGGTGATACAGCGCGGGTTGTTGCGATGGGGCAATCGTGGGCAGCCGGGTCAGCCGGTTGGCGGCATGGGCGCCCCCGTGCCACAACTCGACCCCCGCCAACGCGCCAT
>JANMJC010000332.1:0-2212 GCA_031371185.1 Paracoccaceae bacterium
ATCACCATTCCGTCCGATGCCCGCAGCATCTCGATCAATGCCGATGGCGAGGTCTATGCCTATTTCGTCGATCAGGTCGCCCCGCAGCTTCTGGGTCAGTTGAACCTTGTCGGCTTTACCAACGAAAAGGGGCTTGAGGCGACCGGTTCGAACCTGTTTGTGGAAAGTGCCGCCTCTGGCCCGCCGATCGTCGGTGCCCCGGGGCTGGATGGGCTGGGCGTGCTGCGTCAGGGCTATCTCGAGGAAAGCTCGGTCGATTCGGTCAAGGAAATCACCGAACTGATCAAGGCGCAGCGCGGATACGAGTTGAATGCCAAGGTCATCACCGCCGCCGACCAGATGCTGGCCGCAACCACGCAGGTGCGGTGATGCGTCTGATTGTTCTGGCCCTGCTGTTTCCGGCCATGGCGCAGGCCGACAGCGTGATTGCCGCGCGCAACATCCGGCCCGAAACCGTGCTGACCGCCGCCGACATCACCGTGGTCAGCGAAACCGTTCCCGGCGCGGCCGACCACCCCGATCTTGCCTTGGGCATGGAGGCGCGGGTGGCCATCTACGCCGGGCGTCCGATCCGGGTCGAAGATCTGGGCGCCCCGGCCCTGGTGGAACGCAACCAGATCGTCGCGCTGCACTTTACCGCCGGGGCACTGTCGATCAGTGCCGAGGGTCGGGTGCTGGACCGGGGCGGCTACGGCGATGTCGTGCGGGTGATGAACCTGTCTTCGAAAACAACGGTGACCGGCGTGGTCGAAGCGGACGGCGGTGTTCGTGTAGCCTCCCCGCAAGGATGACGGATTTCATGAAAAACCTCGCATTTTTTGTTCTTTGCCTTGGACTTGCAGCGTGCAAACCGCTGGATCAGGTCGGCTATGAACCCGGTTTCACCCCGGTGAACGCCACGCCGGAATATGCCGCGATGTATGCCACCCCGCTGCCCGACGATGTGGCCTATCTGTCCGCCAGCGACCATTCTTCGCTGTGGACGGCGGGGGATGCCGCGCTTCTGGGGGATCAGCGGGCGGCGCGGCGCGGCGATATCCTGACCGTTGTCATCGAAATCGACGATCAGGCGCAGATTTCCAACCAGTCCTCACGCGGGCGCACGTCGGATCAGGCGATGGGCGTACCGTCGCTGTTCGGCATTCCCGAACGGATCGACGCCAATCTGCCCGGAGGCGCCACCATGGCCGACGCGGTGTCGACGAATTCATCCTCGGCCTTCAACGGCAGTGGCAATGTGTCGCGGCAGGAAAAGGTGACCCTGCGCGTGGCCGCCACCGTGGTCGAAGAATTGCCGAACGGGGTGCTGCGCATCGACGGGCGCCAGGAGGTGCGGGTGAACTATGAACTGCGCGAGTTGTTGGTCTCCGGCTATGTCCGCCCGGCCGATATCTCGCGCCACAACGAGATTACCTATGACAAGATCGCCGGGGCGCAGATTTCCTACGGCGGGCGCGGTCAGATCTCGGAGGTCCAGCAACCACGCTGGGGCGACCAGATCGCCGAAATCGTCCTGCCGTTCTGACCGCCATGATCCGCAAACTCCTTCCGATTTTACTGGGCCTTGTCGGGCTGGGCCTTGGCATCGGCGCCGGTGTGTACCTGCGCCCCGCCCCCACCGAACCCAGCGCCGACGAGATCGCCGCTGCGGTAGCAGAGGCCGAACCCGCAGAGCCGCCGGAATATGTAAAGCTGAACAATCAGTTCATCGTGCCGGTGATGGAGGCGGGCAAGGTCGTGTCGATGGTGATCCTGTCCCTGTCGCTGGAGGTTGAAACCGGCAGCACCGAAGCGACCTATCAGCAAGAACCGAAATTGCGCGACCTGTTCCTGCAGGTCCTGTTCGACCACGCCAATTCGGGCGGGTTTCGCGGGTCGTTCACCGATGCCTCGAACATGGTCTTCCTGCGCAAGGCGCTGCTGGAGGCGGCAAGGAAGGCCCTCGGCAGTGCCGTCAAGGACGTGCTGATTTCCGACATCACCCGACAGGACAGTTAAGGCGGTTCAGGCGGTGCCGCGACCCTGCGCGTGGATCTGGCACAGGCAGGAAATCGGTTCGTTGTGGTCCCGCACTACCTGCGCGTCGCCCGCGAACCTGTCCATCTGGCGGGCAAGGGCAATGTCCAGATCGGACAGGCCGTTACAGTCATGGGTCACAAGGGTCACGTCCACCACATTGTATTTGTTGGACCATTCCGGATGGTGGTTCAGC
>JANMJC010000359.1:0-7357 GCA_031371185.1 Paracoccaceae bacterium
AAATCAACAGGAACAACGCTGCCGCAACGAACCGTGCAACTGGTGGCTGTTGTGTCTGAACAAACTGGTGTGCTGGATGGTGCTGGTCCTGGTCAAGGTGGTGCGGATCGTGCTGGTCACCATCCCCAAACTGGTCGTCACCGTGGTCTGCATCGTCGTCAACCTCGTGCTGGATATCGCCGGGTTTCTGGTCGGGCTGATCCTGGCGATCCCGATTCTTGGCGGCATTCTGCGCACCGTGTGGAACTGGCTGACCGAGGTGATCTGGCGGGTGGTCGGGCTTCTTGACTTCGGCCTCGGCCTGTTGGGCATCCGGCCGCGCAAGAAGATGTACTTTGGCGTCATCCTGCCGGTGATCGACGGCGTGGCGATCGCCACCGAGGCCGACATGCAGCCGCAGGTCGATGCGGTGATCGAAATCTACAACCGCACCTGCAACATCGACGCCCGCTTTACCGGCTTTTGCCGCACCGACCTTGCACCTCCGGGGGGCAGTCTGGTGGTCGGCTGCGATGCGGGCGGGTTTTTTGGCGACTGGTGGCTGAACGGAAGCTGGTTCGAACTGGTGGGACGCACCTGCAAGTTCGAAAGCAACTGGCGCCGGCTGATCGGCTATGGCGGAGAGTTGCTGGGCTTTGTGGTGACCAATGTCACCCCCGACAGCGGTGGGTCGCTGACCATCGGCTGCTCTTTCGCCGCGACGCATGACTATGTCGTCGTCGAGGGCCCGCCGAACAATGACCGCGCCACGCTGGCGCATGAACTTGGCCATGCCCTGATGCTGCCGCATCACGATGCCGACCCGGCCAATCTGATGGCGCCGACCGTCACCGGGGCGGCCTTCCCGACCCTCACCGACCTTCAGGTCAGCACGGTGCGCTGGTCGCGCCACGTCACCTATCTTTAGCGGAGGCAGAAATGCGCGTTGTCAAACTTGTCGACAAGGACGGTCAGCCCATCCCCGGTTCAAAGGACGGACCGCCCCACGACCATTCGGGCCCCGGGATGCGTTGCATCAGCCCGTTCTTTGGCGCCTATGTTGCCCTCGGCTGCGTCGCGGTTGGCTGGGCGGGCTGGAAGCTGCTGGCCTCGGCCCTGTCATGACCGGACAGATCCACCTGACCCTGCGCAACCCGCAGGAACTTGCGGCCCTGCCCCAAAGGCTGACCCTGAGGCAGGGTCAGGTCCGGTTGACGCTGGCCCTGCCCGGCTTGGGGGAACCCGACCGCTCGCTTGCCGAAGTTCGGCTTTCGGCGCTTTTGACGGCCTGCGGGTGCAGCGAGGGCGCGCTGGCCTTGATCGCCGCCCTGCCACCGGCGGTCTGGCTGGCCTTTCTGTCGCACGGTTCCCCCGCCGGATGGCAAGGCTGGGCGCTGTTCTTCGGCGTTCTGGTTGTCGCAAGTGTCCTGGGCAAGATTCTGGGTCTGATGATTGCCCGGCGCCGCCTGACCGCCGAGATCGCCTGTCTGCTGGCGCGGCTTTGACGGCATTCAGATTCCCTCTCTTCGCTTCCGAGTGATGCAGATCAGGGCCGGGTCGCGGGGCGCGGCCGGTCCGGTTCTGGCGACGTCGGTGCGTCAGCGGACGGTCCGGCACCGCTCTGTGCCGCCAAACGCCGGGGCGGGTTTGCGCCGGAGACTGCGTTTCGGCGGAAAGCCCCGTTTCGAAAACCCAGAAGGTGACAATCGCCCGCGCGCTTGGCACCTTTTGGTCATGCGCCCGCTCTTAGCCTCCCTTGTGATCCTTGCACTGTCGCTTGCGGCCTGCGGTCCCGGGCCGCAGACCGGCGCGCGGGGCCAAGGCGCATCCGGGCCGCAGCCTCCGGTTGTCGCGCCGCATTTCGGCGACAGCGACCCGGTCGACTGGCCCCCGGGCGATTCCCCGCGCCGTCATTCGGTGCACGGCATCGACATTTCGGTCTGGCAGGGCGAGGTCGACTGGCAAGCGGCAAGGTCAAACGGGGTCAACTTTGCCTTTCTCAAGGCCACCGAAGGCGGTGATCTGGTGGACCCCGCGTTCGAGCGCAACTGGGCGAGGGCGCAGGCGGCGGGTGTGGTGCGGGGGGCGTATCATTTCTTTTACCACTGTCGCCCGGCCATCGAACAGGCCCGCTGGTTCATCGCCCATGTGCCGCGTTCGTCCGGTGCCCTGCCCCCGGTGCTGGATATGGAATGGACACCGCGCTCGCCCACCTGCCGCAGCAAACGCCCCGCCGTCCAGATCCGCGCCGATGCCCGCAGCTTTCTGTCGGCGGTGCAAGACCATTATGGCCAGACCCCAATCCTTTACACCACCCTTGATTTCTATGAAGAAAACCAGTTGTGGAAGCTGACCGGGGTGGAATTCTGGCTGCGCTCGACCGCCGCCCATCCCTCGGACAGCTTTCCCGGGCAGCACTGGACTTTCTGGCAATACAGCGCCACGGGCAAGGTTGCGGGCATAGGCGGCCCGGTCGATCTGAACGCTTTCGCCGGATCGCGCGCCGATTGGGCCGACTGGCTGGCGCGGTAGGTCCGGGCAGGTTATCCTGCCCCTTACCGACCCCGGCCCTGCGCCGCAGGCAGGCCCGATATCCAAGGGAGAAGACCTCATGCTTGGCAACCGAAGCTGGCCCGACTGGATCGCGGAATACCAAAAGGGCCATCTGAACCGCTGGAACCAGTTGACCCATACCATCGGCATTCCGATGATCGCCGTGTCGGTCGCGCTGGCGGTTCTGGCGCTGGCCTTCCCGGGCTTGTGGCTGTGGGCAGGGGTGTTGTTCGGGGCGGGATGGGCGCTGCAGTTCATCGGTCACGCCATCGAAGGCAAACCGCCCGAGTTCTTCAAGGACTGGCGGTTCCTGTTCGTCGGCACCCGCTGGTGGTGGGCCAAGGTCACGGGGCGGCTTTAGAGCGGTTCTAGTCTTCGTTGAAACATCAAGTATCAGAGTTCGAACACTTTTGGTCTGAATTCTGATTCCGTCAAGACTTGAACCGCGTTGCGCAAGGTCCCCGGTCGAACGGTGCCCGGTCACAGCGTTTTGCGAACGATGTGGCGGCGCAGCCCGGTTCTGCCCACAGGGGCGTATCCTGCGGTGGTGAACGATGGCAGGAACCCGGAAAACCGATAGCTGGGGCTGTCGGGATCAACGGGATAGGCCTCGATTTCCACGGCGCCGTTTTGCCTGGCATGATGTTCGGCGGCGGCCAGAAGGGCCGCGAACCCCGCTTGCCTGCGATGATCGGCGCGGATGAAAAAGCAGGTCAGGGACCACAGACCCGGCTTGTCCGGGGTGGGCGACAGGCCGCCGTCGAACAGCGGGCGCGGCGCGATGGAGCACCAAGCAACCGGTGTTCCCGCGTCATGGCCCAGCAATCCGACCGGCCGACCCGATTGCACCAACTCGGCCATGGCGGCACGCCGGTCGGCGGCAGCGGTCGGCGCGGCCTGCCCTGATGAGCCCCGGCGCCACAGCATGCACCAGCATGTTTTTGGGCCGCCCCGCCCATCGAACAGGGCGGCCATGTCGGTCCAATTGTCGGCACTGACAGGGCGAAAGGTCCAGTCTGCCGCCGACATGGCCTAGCCGTCGATGCGGATGCGGGCGTTTGACGGGTCGAACGGGCTGTCCTCGACCACCACGCAATCCCACAAGTCGCGGTTCATCCGCACCTTCAACCGCGTGCCCACTTCAGCCAGATCGGGGCGGACATAGCCCATGCCGATCTGCTTGCCGAACGCCACCGAATAGCCGCCAGAGGTCAGACGGCCCACCTTGACCCCATCCAGAAGCAGCGCCTCTTTGCCCCAGGGGTCGGTGTCATCGGGCCCGTCGATCAGCAGGGTGCAGCATTTCGACCGGACCCCAAGGGCCAGCATCGCGGCCTTGCCCTGAAAGTCCTTTTTCAGGTCAACGAACCTGTCAAGGGCCGCCTCCAGCGGGCTGGCATCGCGGCCCAACTCGTTGCCAAAGGCGCGATAGGATTTTTCCTGCCGCAACCAGTTCTGCGCCCGCGCGCCGACCAGTTTCATCCCGTGCTTTGCCCCCGCCTTCATCAACAGGTCCCACAGGTAGCGCTGCATTTCGATGGGATGGTGAAGTTCCCAGCCCAATTCGCCGGTATAGGCGACGCGGATCGCGTTGACCGGGCACATGCCCAATTCGATCCTGCGCGCCGAAAGCCAGGGGAAGCGCTTGTTCGACAAGGCGGTTTCGGGGGTTTCGTCCTTGATCACCTCGGCCAGGATCTTGCGCGCGTTCGGCCCTGCAATCGCAAAGACGCCCCATTGCGTGGTCACATCGTGAATGTCGATATGGCCAAAGGTCGGTTCCATATCCTGCGCGCATTTGCGCAGGTAATCGGCGTCATAGGCGGTCCATGCGCCCGCTGACACAAGGTAATAATCATTCTCGCCATTGCGCACGATGGTGTATTCGGTGCGCGTCGTGCCTTGCGGGGTCAAGGCATAGGTCAGGTTGATGCGGCCGACCTTTGGCAGGGTGTTGCAGGTGAACCAGTCCAGGAACGCCGTCGCGCCGGGACCGCGCACGATGTGTTTGGTGAAGGCTGTGGCGTCGATCAGGCCGGCGGTCTCGCGAATGGCTTTCGCCTCGTCCACCGCATATTGCCACCAGAGGCCGCGCCGGAATGACCGCGCCTTGTGGTCGAAATCTTCCGGAGCGTTCAGCGGGCCATAGTAGATCGGCCGTTCCCACCCGTTCACCTGACCAAACTGCGCGCCCAAAGCCTTCTGGCGGTCATAGACCGGGGCGGTGCGCAGGGGGCGGGCCGCCTCGCGCTCTTCGTCCGGGTGGTGCAGGATGAAGACGTGGTTATAGCATTCCTCATTCTTGCGGGCCGAATATTCGGTGGTGATCCAGTTGCCATAGCGTTTGGGGTCAAGCGAGGCCATGTCGATCTCGGCCTCGCCGTTCACCATCATCTGCGCCAGATAATAGCCCGTACCGCCCGCCGCCGTGATGCCAAAGGAAAAGCCCTCGGCCAGCCACATGTTGCGCAGGCCGGGGGCCGGGCCGACCAGCGGGTTGCCATCGGGGGTATAGCAGATCGGGCCGTTGAAATCATCCTTCAGCCCCACGGTTTCGGAACTTGGCAGGCGGTGGATCATCGACAGATATTCCGCCTCGATCCGTTCAAGGTCCAAGGGGAACAGGTCGGCGCGGAAACTATCGGGGACCGAGTATTCGAACCGGGCCGGAGCGCCGTATTCGTAGGGGCCCAGAATCCAGCCGCCGCGCTCTTCGCGGACATACCATTTGGCATCCGCGTCGCGAAGAACGGGGTGTTCGCCATGGGTCTTGCGCCATTCCACCAGCATCGGATCGGGTTCGGTCACGATGTACTGATGTTCCACCGGAATGGCCGGAATCTTGATCCCCAGCAGTTTCGCCGTGCGTTGCGCATGGTTGCCCGTGGCCGTCACCACATGTTCGGCGTGAATTTCGAAGGTTTCATCAGAGGGCACCAACCGCCCGCCGGTTTCCACCATGCGGGTGCAGGAGACGATCCATTCCGACCCGGTCCAGCGATAGCCATCGACCTGAATCCGGCGTTCAATCGTGGCCCCATGCTGCCGCGCGCCCTTGGCCATGGCCTGGGTCACGTCGGCGGGGTTGATATAGCCGTCCTGGGGGTGAAACAGCGCGCCGACCAGATCTTCGGTACGCAGCAGCGGCCAGCGGTCCTTGATCTGCGAAGGCGTCAGGAATTCGTGGTAGACCCCGGCGGTTTCGGCGACCGAGGAATACAGCATGAATTCGTCCATCCGTTCCTGCCGCTGCGCCATCCGCAGGTTGCCGACCACGGCAAAGCCCGCGTTCAGGCCGGTTTCCGCCTCCAGCGCCTTGTAGAAATCGACCGAGTATTTGTGGATATGCGTGGTGGCGTAGCCCATATTGAACAGGGGCAGCAGACCCGCCGCGTGCCAGGTCGACCCGGAGGTCAACTCGTCGCGTTCCACCATCATCGTGTCCCAACCCGCGCGGGCCAGATGATAGGTGATGCCGGTGCCAACGGCTCCGCCGCCGACGACCAGGGCTTTGACATGTGACTTCATAGGGCGCGCTCCAGATTTCGTTGCCCCCTATCTGCCAAAAGCGTCGCAGGATGGGGCAAGGGCGCGCGACCCATGCCAGACAAAAGCGACATGGGGGGCGAAAAACGGCATGAAGGGCGCGGAAGGGCGAAGAGCCTTGCCGTTTTGCCCTGTCTTGCGAAGCACAGGCCTGAAACCCGCGCCCCGGGGGGCCCCTCCCTTCCCCACGCAGGGGGAGTGGAGCCGCCCCCGTGCCCCGGGTCGGACCTTGTGGCCAGGGCTTCCAGCGCGAACCTCCCTCCCCCCTTGGTGGGATGGGGTGGAGGGGGGGCCGTCAGTCGGTGTGAAAAATCTCGCCCATCGCGGCCCACCATTCGCCCGACTTGCGGGTGTCCAGCGGGGCCTGGCAGGGCATGCAGACCGCCCACCAGTCTTTTGTCACCGGGTCCGCCGCCATCTTCGCCATATCCGCAGCGTGATCGGTGCCATGGTATTCGTAATAGGAAAACATCAGATCTTCCGGTTCTTTCAGAAAGATCGAGTAGTTGCGGATGTTGCACGCGGCAATCATCTTCAGCACATCCGGCCAGACCGCCGCATGCAGACGGACGTATTCCGCCTTCTTTTCAGGGTTCACCCCAACGATCATTCCAAAACGCTGCATCCTGACCTCCTCTTACCGCCGCACTGCCCCCCAGACCGCCGCCACCGCAAAGATGACCGCCGCCGCCGTCACGATGCTGGGTCCGGCGGGCGTGTCCTGCCACAGGGACAGTTGCAGCCCCAGCAAACAGGCCACCACTCCAACCGCGACAGCACCCAGAGCCATGGCCTCGGGCGTGCGCGACAGGGCCCGGGCTGCCGCCGCCGGAATGATCAGCATGGCCGCAATCAGCAGCGCCCCGACCACCTTCAGCGCCACCGCCACCACCAGAGCCAGTGCTACGGTCAGCACCAGACGTTCCCGGTTGGGGTTGATGCCGCTGGCATGGGCCAGTTCCTCGGACAGGGTCGCGGTCAGCAGTGCCTGCCAGCGCCAGATCAGCAGCCCGACAACCACCGCCGCCCCGCCCCAGATGAAGGCCAGATCGCCGCGCGTGACCGCCAGGATATCGCCGAACAGATAGCTTTGCAGATCGCCCCGCACCCCCGGCACGAAGGATATCGCCACCAGACCAAAGGCGAGCGCGGCATGGGCCATCACCCCCAGGGTCGTGTCCATCGCCCAGCCCCGGGCCGCCAGGGTCGACACCACCAGCGCCATGGCCAGCGCCACCACCAGCACCCCCGCCCCGACGGGCAGGTGCAGCGTCAGGGC
>JANMJC010000363.1:0-6033 GCA_031371185.1 Paracoccaceae bacterium
CTTGAACTGGTCTAGTGAGTCACTTGCGAGGCCGTATGCGTGTGCTTCCAAAACCGCAGAAACGAGTATCGCAACGGTAAAGAATACCCGAGTCCACTTGATCGCCTTCGGCATTTCGTCACCTGTCTGGATCATCTCAAGCGTCCACCTGCTGAAACTTCATCGTATTTGTCAATCTAAAGTAAAAAAGTTAAGAAAGTCGGCAAGGGAGTGTTGCCATTCGTTCTCCCCCTTGCCCCCACTACCCTGCCTCTTGACCCTCCACCCTCCAACCCCTATACGGCCCCTGT
This sequence comes from Paracoccaceae bacterium, assembly GCA_031371185.1. Taxonomy (GTDB): domain Bacteria; phylum Pseudomonadota; class Alphaproteobacteria; order Rhodobacterales; family Rhodobacteraceae; genus CAIYZT01. The sequence continues at coordinate 291 of JANMJC010000363.1, forward strand.
CCGGGGCTTCTAGCCCGTTCGGACCCGATTCCTTTTGGCCCCATGCCCCCGCCTTCTTCGTCAGGGGTGGCCCGGAAGCTTCGGTTCAAGGAAAAGCAGGCGCCATCTCTGGCGGGCTTTGGCGGTTGCCGGGGGACCCGATCGAAGACCAAGAGCTAGGGCGCGGCATCACTTCGCGGGCAAACCGCGAGCATTAGGAGACAGCGATGAACCTGATCGCACAGATCGAGGCCGAGCAGATTGCCGCCCTCGGCAAGACCATCCCGGATTTCAAGGCCGGTGACACCGTGCGAGTCGGCTACAAAGTGACCGAAGGCACCCGCTCGCGCGTGCAGAACTACGAAGGCGTCTGCATCGCCCGCAAGGGGGGGTCGACCATCGCCGCGTCGTTCACGGTCCGCAAGATTTCGTTTGGCGAGGGTGTCGAACGCGTGTTCCCGCTGTATTCGACCAACATCGACAGCATCGACGTCGTGCGTCGCGGCAATGTGCGTCGCGCCAAGCTGTATTACCTGCGCGACCGCCGCGGCAAATCGGCCCGTATCGCCGAAGTCACCAATTACAAAGAAAAATCCGAGTAGGGAGCGGGACGATGAAAAGCGGAATTCACCCCGAATATCACAACATCTCGGTCAAGATGACCGACGGCAGCATCTATGCCACGCGCTCCACCTGGGGCAAGGAAGGCGACACGCTGGCGCTGGACATCGACCCGCTGGCGCACCCCGCCTGGACCGGTCAGTCGGCCAAGCTGATGGACACCGGCGGCCGTGTCTCGAAGTTCAAGAACAAATATGCCGGTCTGGGGTTCTAAGATCCCGATCCCTGCGAACGGGATCAAGGGCGCATCTTCGGATGCGCCCTTTTCACTTGCCCTGCGCGCTTTCCTTGAGTAGCCGGTTTCTCCTATAGTCGCCGCGGGGCATGCCCGCAGCGGCAGACGGCAAAGGAAGCAGACGTGGCGCATATCATCGTTGTGGGCAATGAAAAGGGCGGGTCGGGCAAATCGACCACCGCCATGCATGTGGCCACCGCCCTTGCTCGCATGGGTCACCGCGTTGGCGCGCTGGACCTTGACCTGCGCCAGAAAAGCTTTGGCCGCTATATCGAAAACCGCCGCGCCTATCTGGAACGTACCGGCCTGACGCTGGCCTGCCCCGACTACCGCGATCTGCCCGAAGTGGCCGCCGCCGATCTGCAGGACGGCGAGAACATCTATGACCGCCGCCTGTCCGAAGCCGTCACCGCGCTGGAGCCGATTTCCGATTTCATCCTGATCGATTGCCCCGGCAGCCACACCCGCCTGTCACAGGTCGCCCATTCGCTGGCCGACACGCTGATCACACCGCTGAACGACAGTTTTGTCGATTTCGACCTTCTGGCCACGGTCGATGGCGAAACCGGCCGGGTCAAGGGGCCGTCGATCTATTCCGAAATGGTGTGGAATGCCCGTCAGTTGCGGGCCAAGGCGGGCCTGCGCCCCATCGACTGGATCGTGCTGCGCAACCGTCTGGGCGCGCAGGCCATGCACAACAAGAAGAAGGTCGGGGCGGCGTTGGAAGACCTGTCACGCCGCATCGGCTTTCGCGTGGCGCCCGGCTTTGCCGAGCGGGTGATCTTTCGCGAACTGTTCCCGCGCGGCCTGACAGTGCTGGACCTGCGCGATACCGGCGTGGACCAGTTGAACCTGTCCAACGTGGCCGCGCGCCAAGAGGTGCGCGACCTGATGAAAGAGATCAGGCTTCCGAATGTGACGGTCGATTTTTGAACAGGATCGGCACGGCCTGATGCCGTTGTTCGCGCCGCCCGATCCGCGCAAGCCGCAGATCAAAGCCGTCCGTTTCGTCATGGGACAACAGCCCGAACCGTTCCAACAGTGCTTTTGCGGCAGCCATGATGATCTCCTTGCGTCCCCGGTCCTTGCAGTTTGACCGCCGGCTGAGGCAGGATCATGGCGTCTTGAAGGTGCTTCCACGGTATCCAGCATTTGCCCGCCACACAGCGTTCGCAATTCCCGCACAATGCCCCCGGGGTGCAAGGCCGCGCGCCGGGCGGGCAAACCGGCCGCTGTGACCCAAGAAAAGGTTGATCCATGACGAACCCGATGTTCGACATCCTCTTTGCCCCCCTTGCCCGGCGCGACGGCGCGCTTATGGTGCTTCCGGGCGGCACGACCCTGACCGGTCGCGCGTTTCATGCCCTGATCACCCAGGCCATGTCGGCCCTTGACGCCGCTGGGGTGCAACCCGGCGACCGTGTTGCCGTTCAGGTCGAAAAATCTCCGCAAGCGCTGGCGCTTTATGCGGCGACGGTCGGTCTGGGGGCGATCTTCCTGCCGCTCAACACCGCCTATACGGCGGAAGAGGTTGACTATTTCCTGCAAAACGCCAGCCCGCGCCTGCTGGTCTGCGACCCGCGACGGTCCGCGAGCCTTGGGATGGTCACCGCCCCCTTGCGTATCGCCCTTCACACCTTGGATGGCGCGGGGCAGGGCAGCCTGACCGACCTTGGCGCGGGCCGCACGGCCCCGGCTGTCGCCCCGCGCGGCCCCGATGATCTGGCGGCGATCCTGTACACATCCGGCACCACCGGACGGTCCAAGGGCGCCATGCTCAGCCACGAAAACCTCTTGTCCAACGCCCGCGTTCTGGCCGACCTGTGGTGCTTTACGCCGCGCGATGTCTTGCTGCACGCCCTGCCGATCTTTCACACCCACGGCCTTTTTGTGGCCACAAACGTCGCCCTTCTGACCGGCGGGCAGATGATCTTCCTGCCCGGCTTCGACCTCGAATCGGTTCTGCGCCTGTTGCCGCAGGCGACGGCGATGATGGGGGTGCCGACCTTTTACACCCGCCTGCTGGACGACCCGCGTTTTGACAGGGCCCTGACCGCCGGGATGCGGCTGTTCATCTCGGGTTCGGCCCCCCTGCTGGCCGAAACCCATGACGCCTTTTTCGCCCGCACTGGCCACCGCATTCTGGAACGCTACGGCATGACCGAAACCAACATGAACACCTCGAACCCCTATCAGGGCGAACGGCGGGCGGGCACCGTGGGGCTGCCGCTGCCGGGCGTCGAATTGCGCATCATGGCGGACGGGGCCGAAGTGGCCCCGGGCGCGGTGGGCGGCATCGAGGTGCGCGGCCCCAACGTCTTTCAGGGCTACTGGCAGATGCCCGAAAAGACCGCCGAGGAGTTGCGGCCCGACGGTTGGTTCATCACCGGCGATCTGGCCCGCATCGACGAGGCGGGCTATGTCCAGATCGTCGGCCGCGCCAAGGATCTGGTGATTTCAGGCGGCTTCAACATCTATCCGATCGAGGTCGAGTTGCTGCTGGATCAGGCGCCCGGCGTATTGGAAAGCGCCGTCGTCGGCCTGCCGCATCCCGACTTTGGCGAAGCGGTCTTTGCCGTGCTGGTGGCGCAAAAGGGCGTCACGCTGGACGCGGCGACGGTTCTGGCCACCCTTCGCGACCGGCTGGCGCGGTTCAAGCAGCCCAAGGCAGCGGTGGTGGTGGACGCCTTGCCGCGCAATGCCATGGGCAAGGTACAGAAGGCCGAATTGCGCAAGACCTACGCAAGGTGGTTCAAACAGCCGGGGTAATCACCGAAATTTCCCGCCTATTCCGGATCAAGGCCCTGATCTTTTTGTAAGGGGCCGTTCCCTTCGGCCAACTCTTCTTGCAGGAACCGCTCGAAGGCGTCCAGATCGACCGGCTCGAACTGGCCAAAGCCCTGCATCCAGACAGAGGCCGCGCGCATCGCGTCGGGCTCCAGCTTGCACCAGATCACCCGGCCGCGCTTTTCGCGGGCGATCAGCCCGGCGTCGGCCAGGATGACCAGATGCTTGGAAATCGCCGCCAACGACATGGAAAAAGGCTCGGCCACGTCCGTCACCGCCATATCGTCCTCCAGCAGCATGGCCAGGATCGCGCGGCGGGTCGGATCGGCAAGGGCGGAAAACACGGTGTCAAGTGAGGCGGGCATCGGCGCAGTATCGGGGGGGCCGCGTCAATCGTCAACCAGACGGTTGAATATGGCTGGCCAGCCAGAGACGCGCGAAAGCGCCCGGCCTGCGCGCCTACCGGACCTTGAAACGATGTGATTTCAATGGCTTGAATGCCAACCTTCCGACTTGACTCGCACCCGCCCCGCCAGTATTCCTGCCGCAACCTTCGGGGGGGCTTTCGACATGGTATCCGACGCCGACCGCGCGCGACTTGAGGCGCTGGAAAAGCGGATCGAAACCATGAAAGCGGCGGATGCGCCGCGCGAGGTTCACCAGAAGAAAGACTACAGTCAGGCCAATCTTGCCTGGCGCATGGTGATCGAACTGGTGGCCGGTCTGGGGATCGGATTTCTGATCGGCTACGGACTCGATCGTCTGTTTGGAACCCTGCCGATCTTTCTGGTGGTGTTCATCTTCGCGGGGCTGGCGGCGGGTGTCAAAACCATGATGCGCTCGGCCAAGGAAGTGCAGGACAAGATGGCGGCAGCGGCCGCCAAGCAAGAGGAAGTGTGACGTGGCAGGCGAAGCAGAACACAGCGAAGGCCTGGCCTTCCACCCGCTGCAGCAGTTCGAAATTCAACGCCTGTTCGGTGAAGGCCCGATTGCCTGGTACACGCCCACCAACATCACCCTGTGGATGGCCCTTGCGGTCGTCGGCATCATCCTGGTTTTCGTCGTCGGCTCTTCGGCCAAGGCGCTGATCCCGACCCGGATGCAGTCGATTGGCGAGTTGGCCTATGACTTTGTGCACAACATGGTCGAGGACGTCGCCGGCCACGACGGCGCCAGGTATTTCCCGATGATCATGACGCTGTTCCTGTTCATCCTGTTCGCCAACATGCTGGGCCTGATCCCCGGATCCTTCACCCCCACCACGCATATCGCCGTGACGGCGGTTCTGGGCTTTGGGGTCTTCCTGTTCGTCACCCTTCTGGGCCTGTACAAGCACGGCCTGCACTTTCTGGGCCTGTTCTGGATGACCGACGCCCCTCTGATCCTGCGCCCCATCATCGCGGTGATCGAGGTGATTTCGTATTTCGTGCGCCCGGTCAGCCATTCCATCCGTCTGGCGGGCAACATCATGGCCGGTCACGCCGTGATGAAGGTCTTCGCGGCCTTCGCACCGCTGATCCTGATTTCGACCATCGGCGTCGTCGTGACCCCGATCTCGATCCTCGCCATCACCGCCATCTACGCGCTGGAGGTGCTTGTCGCCTTCATCCAGGCTTACGTTTTCACCATCCTGACCTGCGTTTACCTCAAGGACGCCCTTCATCCGGGCCACTGACGCCGGTCACCCTTCAACACCTCTCATACCCTCAAGGAGACGACACATGGAAATCGCAGCAGCCGCCGCAATGGGCAAATTCATCGGCGCAGGTCTTGCCGCCATCGGCTCGGGCGCCGCCGCCATCGGTGTGGGCAACGTGGCCGGCAACTTCCTGGCGGGTGCTTTGCGCAACCCCTCTGCCGCCGGTTCGCAAACCGCCACGCTGTTCATCGGCCTGGCCTTTGCCGAAGCCCTCGGGATCTTCGCGTTCCTCGTCGCCTTGCTGCTGATGTTCGCGGTCTGATCTGACTTTCTTTCTTTGAAGCGGCCACAAGGACGGTGATCACCGCCCTTGTGGCACCCCACAAGGAACCCGCAGCCCGCTTGGCGCGGGGAAAGTTCGAGGACAGACATGGCGACCACCACCACAGAGCACGCGGCGGAAGGCGCTTCGGCAGGAATGC
>JANMJC010000481.1:0-2103 GCA_031371185.1 Paracoccaceae bacterium
GCATCCAGCGCGGCTTGCAGGCGGGCCAGATGATGCCGGGCCACGGTCTGGTCACTGACGATCGCCACCCGTTTTCGGCGCAGATGCGGGCCGATGTGACGGGCCGCGCCGTCGATCAGACCCTTGCCGATCACCACGTCATAGCTGCGCGCGCCCAGATTGACCCGCACCGTCGTCGCAGCCCTGTCCATCAATCCAATCCTTCCAGAACATCCCCCCGGGTCAACAGGGCCTGCGCCACCCGCTTTGCCATGTCTTCGACCGACAATTCGGGTTCACTGTCCACCGTCAGATCGGCAAGCGCATAGATCGGGCCGCGCGCTTCGTAAAGCGCGCGCAGGGTTTCGCGCGGGTTTTCGGTGCGCAGAAGCGGCCGCGTCGCCTTGTGGCGCACCCGCTGCCACAACAGGTCAAGATCGGCGCAGAGGCAGACCGACACCCCGACATCGTGGATCAGGCTGCGGTTGGTCTGCGACAGAAAGGCCCCGCCCCCGGTCGACAGGATGCAAGGCTCGCTGCGCAGCAGACGGCCGATCACCTCGGTTTCGCGAGCCCGAAAGAACGCCTCGCCGTCGCGCGCGAAGATCTCGGCGATGCTGCGGTTGGCGGCCTTGACGATTTCCTCGTCCGAATCGCGAAAGCCGACGCCCAGAAGGCGCGCAAGGGCTGTGCCCACGGCCGTCTTGCCCGCCCCCATCATGCCGATCATCACAACGGTCTTTTTCAGCCGCACACCACGTTCCCGCCTGCTCCGGACGCTTGCGCGACCCGGTCATCCCCCCGATGGCACCGCAAGGGCACAAGAATGCCCGCCGGCGCAAGAAACTCAATCACCTGAATGGCGCGAAGTCGCGCAGAATGCCATATGTAACTTCACCCTCGCCGCAGTTCGGACTATGGGCAGGGCGGGCCGGATCAATGGCCGGAAAGGCACAGGCAGCATGGGTCGCATCATCAAGGGGATTGCCGTTCTGGCGCTGTTGGGCTTTGTTGGTCTGGCGGGCTATGCCTATCTGGGCGACCTTGCCCCCGCACCGCAGGAAATACGGGTTCCGGTGACGCTTGATGGTGGCTAAGTACGGTGCTGTTCTGGGTTGGGGGCTGGGGCTGATCGGGGCGCTGATCGGAACCCCGGCGGCCCTGGCCGAAAACCCCCTGTCCGCGATCGACTGGTTGTCGAAATCCGTGGTCACCCCCGTCGCGCAGCCTGTCTCTCCGGCCGTGACACCCGCGCCCGCTTCGGCACCTCTGGCCACCAATGTCCTGCCCCAGACGGTGACCGTGACCACCCTGGGTCAGGCCTCGCTGGATGCCACGGGGCTTTTGCCGCCCGCCAAGACCGGGTTGCCGCAGGCGCTTTGGGGTCTGGGCCAGACCGCCGACATCGCCGCCGCGATCAACCGCCAGCGGCTCGAGGATCTGCCCGCGTTGCAGGGCCTGCTGATGACGCTGCTTCTGGCTGAAACCGACCCGCCGGTCGATGCCACCCCGGGCGGCACGCTGTTTCTGGTGCGCATCGACAAGCTGTTGGAAATCGGCGCGCTGGATCAGGCGATGGCTTTGATTCAGGCGGCGGGAGATCAGAAATCGCCCGATCTGTTCCGCCGGACCTTTGACATCGCGCTTCTGACCGGGGCCGAAGACCGGGCCTGCCGCGCGCTGGACAAGACCCCCAGCCTGTCGCCCGCCCTGCCCGCCCGCATCTTCTGTCTGGCGCGCGGCGGTGATTGGGAAACCGCTGCCGTCACCTTGCAGACCTCGGTTGCCCTGGGGCAGATCGCCCCCGACACCGCCGAACTGCTGACCCGCTTTCTGGACCCGGCTCTGGCCGAAGAGGGGGCCGCCCTGCCCGTCCCCGCTGTCGTGACCCCGCTGGACCTGCGCATCTTCGAAGCCATCGGAGAGCCCTTGTCGACCACCGGCCTGCCGGTTGCCTTTGCCCATTCCGACCTGACCGAGATCAACGGCTGGAAATCCCGGATCGAGGCGGCCGAGCGGTTGTCGCGCGCCGGGGTGATCGCGCCAAATCTGCTTCTGGGCCTGTACACCTTGCAGAAACCGGCGGCCTCGGGCGGGGTCTGGGACCGGGTCGCGGCGTTTCAA
>JANMJC010000399.1:0-22620 GCA_031371185.1 Paracoccaceae bacterium
AAGATGGGTTTCTGCCTCTCTAGCAAAGGCGTCCATCCAATTCATCGGCTTGCGATAATGCGTGCTCAGATACACGAACCGGATCACTTCTCCCGGCACGCCCTGCTCCAGCAAATCCCGCACGGTAAAGAAATTCCCCAAGCTCTTGGACATCTTCTTGCCCTCGACCTGCAGCATCTCGTTGTGCAGCCAATAGCGGGCAAAGCTGGCCTCCGGGTGGGCGCAGGCCGATTGGGCGATCTCGTTTTCGTGGTGGGGGAATTGCAGGTCCAGTCCGCCGCCATGAATGTCGAACGAAGCCCCCAGCAATTCGTGGCTCATCGCCGAGCATTCGATGTGCCAGCCCGGCCGTCCCCGACCCCAGGGGCTGTCCCATCCCGGCTCATCCCCCGAGGACGGCTTCCACAGGACGAAATCCATCGGGTCTTCCTTGAAGGGCGACACTTCAACCCGCGCGCCCGCGATCATGTCATCGACCGAACGGCCCGACAGCTTGCCGTAATCCTTGTAGGACCGCACCCGAAACAGCACATGGCCCTGCACGGCATAGGCATGACCCTTGCCGATCAGGTCTTCGATCATCGCCACCATCGGGCCGATGAATTCGGTCGCGCGCGGCTCAAGGGTCGGTCGCAGGGCCCCCAGGGCGTCCATGTCGGCGTGATACCAGCCGATGGTTTCCTCGGTGCGCTCGTGGATCAGGGCCTCCAGACCGCGCGGATCGCCCGCCTGCTTGCGGGCAAGCGCGGTGTCATTGATCTTGTCATCCACATCGGTGAAATTGCGGACATAGGTGACGTGGCCCTGTCCGTAGACATGGCGCAACAGGCGGAACAGCACGTCAAACACCACCACCGGGCGCCCGTTGCCCAAGTGGGCGCGGTCATAGACCGTGGGGCCGCAGAGATACATCCGCACGTTCAACGGATCAATCGGCTCGAAGATCTCTTTGGTCCGGGTCCTGGTGTTGTGCAGCTTGATCGTGGTCATGTCCAAATTCCCAAAGAGGCCGCGCGCGTCTGCCCTGCGCGGGGTCAATCAAGCTTCATTTGGGATGAACTGACGGGCCCGCGCGACGAAAGTCAGCGGATAATGCAGCAGATGCAGAGGATGGCCGTCGTTTTCATGGGCCGTGGTCTAAGCCATTTCGCTTGCTGCGCCAAGTCTTTTCGGCAAGCTGGGGGCAGGATTCTCGGCGGGCAGCGGGCAATAGCCTTGGACTGCCAATGCGCGATGAAGGGAGAGTTTCAGCCATGGATCACGATGATCTGCGCGACTGGTCCAAACGGGCCGCCGATTGGGCGCATGACTATCACGCGGGCTTGCGCGAAAGGCCGGTACGCGCGGCACTTGTGCCCGGGGCGATTGCGTCGCAACTTCCCCCCGCCCCCCCCGAAGCGCCCGAACCGATGGAGACGATCTTTGCCGATTTCGCGCGCATCGTGCCCCCGGCATGACCCATTGGCAGCACCCGCGCTTTTTCGCCTATTTTCCGGCCAATGCCGCCCCGGCCTCGATGCTGGCCGAGCAACTGGCCAATGCGATGGCCGCACAGGGGATGATCTGGCAAACCTCGCCCGCCGTGACCGAGATCGAACAGGTCATGGTGCAATGGCTGCGCCAGTCCCTGGGCCTGCCTGTGGGGTTTTCCGGCACGATCCACGATTCGGCCACCACCGCCACCCTGTCGGCCATCCTGACCATGCGCGAGGTTGCCTTGGGTTTTGCGGGCAATGTCAACGGCTTGTCTGGTGGCCCGCGGCTGCGGATCTATGCCTCTGCGCAGACCCATTCCTCGGTCGACAAGGCGGTGCGGGTGGCGGGGATCGGGCAGGACAATCTGGTGAAAATCCCGACCGATGCGAATTTCGCGATGCGGCCCGGGGCTTTGGCCGGGGCGATCCGCGCCGATCTTGCGGCGGGCCATCTGCCGGCGGGGGTGGTTCTGTGCGCCGGGGGCACCTCGGTTGGCGCTTTCGACGGGATCCGCGATTGCATCGCGGTCGCCCATGCCGCTGGTCTGCCGGTGCATGTCGACGCGGCCTGGGCGGGGTCGGCGATGATCTGCCCGGAGTTTCGCGCCCTGTGGGACGGGATCGAGGGCGCGGATTCGATCGTGGTCAATCCGCACAAATGGCTGGGGGCGCAGTTTGACTGTACGGTGCAGTTTCTGGCCGACCCGACGCCGCAGGTGAAAACCCTGGGGCTGCGACCCAGCTATCTGGAAACCGCCGGGCGCGAAGAGGTGGTGAATTTCAACGAATGGACCGTGCCCCTGGGTCGGCGGTTCCGCGCGCTGAAACTGTGGTTCGTGCTGCGCGCCTATGGGCTGGACGGCCTGCGCGCCCGCATCCGCAACCATGTTTCATGGGCCACCGAGGTTTGCGACGCCCTGCGCGCCCTGCCCGGCGTGCAGATCGTGACCGAACCGCGTCTGTCGCTGTTCACCTTTGCGCTGAAGTCGGGGGATGTCGCGACCGAGGCGCTGACAAGCCGCATCAACGACGATGGCAGGGTCTATCTGACCCAGACCCGCCACGAGGGGCGCTTTGTCATCCGGGTGCAGGTCGGTCAGTTCGATTGCACGCGCGACGATGTGATGATGATCGCGAAAGTGGTGCAGGACCTTGCGGGATGAGGGGCGGCGAACCGCCCCCCTTCCCAAGTCTGTCGGATCAGAACGAATAGCCGATCTTCACCTGAGCCACGGCATCGCGCAGATTGACGCCGGTGTTGTTGAAGTTCTTGTAGCGATCCATCAGGACCTCGCCACCGACGGTCCAGGAATCGTTCACGGCAAAGTCCATGCCGAGACCGCCGAAGTAGCCTTGATCGGCGGCGGTATCGCCCGAGATCGTGGCATTGGCGCGCGAAACACCGGCGGTTGCGTAAAGCAGCGCGCGGCCCGCATCGACACCAGCCATGAATTTCAGGCGCGTGGTCGAGTTCAATTCGTTGTCGCCGGCGCCAAGGTCGATGAAGTCCTTGTCGTAGCTGAGTTCGCCACCGACAACCGCACGACCGAAGTCATAACGGTAACCAGCGAAGGCTCCGGCAATCGCGCCGTTGCCATGATGGCCCGAACCGCCACCGGTCATGGTGCCGTAGCCAAGCGCCACACCGCCGTAGGCACCGCTCCAGTCAAGGCCCGGGGCTACCGAAACCATCGGAACGACGATCTGCGGTTCGTCCACCACGATGACCGGACCTCCGGCAAAAGCGGCGAGCGGGGCGGCGAGAGCGCCGGCGAGGACGAGGGCAAATGATTTCATTCTGATCTCCTTTGGCGGTCAAGACCCGCCGGTTTGGCTGCATACGCGGACACCCACCGAAATGAGGGCCCTTGCGTCAGGTGCTACAAGGCGATCAGGGGGGGGCGGGCTAACCTGGATCAGGACGAAAAAATTTAATCGGGGGGCGGTGCCAAAAAGGCAGCACTTCGCCGAACAGCCCCCGTCATCCCCCTGTCAGCCCCCCGCGCGGTCTTCCAGCGCCATCCAGTCGGCCTCGGCCGCCGACAATTGGCTTTGGCATTTGGCAACCGCTTCGGTGGTGCGGCGAAAGACGCCGGGGTCGCGCAGGAACAGATCGGGGTCCGACAGGATATCCGACAGGCGGCCGATTTCGGCCTCCAGCTTTTCGATCAGGTCTGGCAGGGTTTCAAGCCGATTTTTTTCCGTAAATGTAAGGCCTTGCGTAACTTTCTTTATGTCCGCGCGCAAGGACGCATGCGAAGACCCGGATTTCGTTGGCATTTCCAGCGCGTTGGCGCCCCTTTGAGCGGCATAATCGCTCCACCCTCCGGGATAGACGGTGGCGCGGCCCCGTCCCTCCATCGCGATGGTCGAGGTGGCCACGCGGTCGATGAAATCGCGGTCGTGGCTGACCAGCAGGACCGTGCCGTCATAGTCGCCGAGGATGTCCTGCAAAAGGTCAAGGGTTTCGACGTCAAGGTCATTGGTCGGCTCGTCCAGGACCAGAAGGTTCGAGGTGCGGGCCATCAGTTTGGCCAGCAGCAGACGGGCCTTTTCGCCGCCCGACAGCGATTTGACCGGGGCACGGGCCTGCGATTCGTCAAACAGGAAGTCCTTCAGATAGGCCACCACATGTTTGGGCACCCCGCGCACCAGCACCTGATCGGACGCACCCGACACCGCCATCAAGGGATCGCCGGTCAGGTTTTCCCACAGGCTGGCGTTGGCGTCCAACTGGGCGCGGGTCTGGTCGAAGACGGCGATTTCCAGATTTGTGCCCAAATTCACCGAACCCAGATCGGGGGCGATCTGGCCAAGCAGCATCTTCAGCAAGGTGGTCTTGCCCACGCCATTGGGGCCGACAAAGGCCACCCTGTCACCGCGCAACACGCGCAGATCAAAGTCGCGCACGATGGTATTGCTGCCATAGGTCTTTTCCAACCCCTTGGCTTCGATCACCTTTTTGCCCGACACCGGGCCCGATTCCAATTCCATCGCCGCCGCTCCCTGCCGGCGGATCTGCGACGAGCGTTCGGCCCGCAGCGCCTGCAGCGCCCGCACCCGGCCCTGATTGCGCTTGCGCCGCGCCGAGATGCCCTCGACCGCCCATTTCGCTTCGGCCTTGATCTTGCGGTCCAGCTTGTGGCGCGCGTCGTCTTCCTCGGCCCAATGGATTTCGCGCCACTCTTCGAACCCTTCAAAGCCCTGATCGCGGCGGCGCACCTCTCCGCGGTCGATCCACAGGGTGGCGCGGGTCAGGGCGCGCAGAAAGGCCCGGTCGTGGCTGATCAGGACAAAGGCCTGCCGGGTGGTGGCCAGTTCGGCCTCCAGCCATTCGATGGCCTGAATGTCCAGATGGTTGGTCGGCTCGTCCAGGAGCATCAACTCGGGCGCTTCGGCCATCAATTTGGCCAGCGCCGCTCGGCGACGCTCGCCCCCGGAGGCCGTGGCAACCGGGGTATCGGGGCGGAATTTCAGCCCCTCGGCCACCACATCGACCTTGTAGCTTTCCTCTTCGGGCAGTCCCGACGCGGCGTAATCGCCCAAGGTGGCATAGCCCGACAGGTCGGGGTCCTGTTCCATATACCCGACCGTCACCCCCGGCGGCACCACGCGGATGCCCTTGTCCGCCTCGGCCAACCCGGCCATGATCTTCATCAGGGTCGATTTGCCAGAGCCGTTGCGGCCGACAAGGGCCACCCTGTCTCCGGGCTGGATGACCAGATCAAGGGCGTCGAAAATCGGATTTCCGCCGAAGGTCAACGAGATTTGCGAGAGCTGTAGAAGGGGTGCGCGTGCCATGGCAGGCAGGTAGAGGGCCGCGCGTGCGACGTCAACCGGGATAGGGGGACTTTATGCCTGATCCGCCAGCCCGCGCAGCACCCGGGCGCGCAGGGCGGGGATGGTCGCAAGGTTGACCGCGCAGAACACATGCAGCGTGTCCAGATCGGGGTCGATCACGGCGCGGTCGGCCACCCATCCGCCCAGGGACAGATAGAACCGCAAAAGCGCGGGCAGACCGGCCGGATCGGGGTTGCCCCCCTTCAGAGGTATCATCGCGGGAAGCCGGGCTTTTGGGCGCAAGGCATCCGGACCCAAAGCCGAGGATTCCAGCCATGCGAGCGCTGCGGCATGGCGCCCCGCATCGGCCCCGGCAAATGAGGCCGCGCCAAACAGATGCTGCACCCCCTGCCCCAGTGCCAGCCGGGCCAGCGCCGCCCAGGTCAGGCGCAGGATTTCGGGGTCGCGCTCCTGCGGCTGCAGGCACAGCCGCCCAACCTCGGCCTTGTTCCCGGGCTGGCCGGCAAAACCCGCCAGATCGTAGAACTGCGCGGCATAGCTGTCGGACAGATCGGCGCCGTCATCATGGTGCGCAAAGCGAAAGGTCGCAAGCGCCAGACCCTGACGATCTTCGATCAGAACCTGGGCGGCGGTGCTGTCAAAGGGGTCGGCATCGCAACCCTGCGCGCCGCGAAACGCCAGGTGGCGCAGGGTCTGTACGCGGGCCAAGTCCTGGGCACCTGCGGCCAGCCGCGCCCGGTGCCGCGCCGTGGTGACTTCAATCATCCGTCAGTTCCTTGCAACGATCCTTGGCAGGCCCGCTTTGGCAGCCTAGATTTGGCCCCAGGCACCGACAAGTGCAATCGTCAGAAGGGCAAGGCCATGGACAAGATCGTGAAGTCAGAACAGGCGTGGAAGGCCGAGCTTTCGGAGATGGCCTTCAAGGTCACCCGGCAGCATGGCACCGAGCGCGCCTTTACCCATGACAATTTTCCCAAGACCGCCGGGGTTTACCGCTGCGTGTGCTGCGATGCGCCGTTGTTCGATCAGGGCACGAAGTTTGACAGCGGCACGGGCTGGCCGTCGTTCTATGCGCCACTGGATGCGCAGATGGTGGGGGAAACCGAAGATCGCGGCTGGTTCATGACCCGCACCGAGGTGCATTGCAATCAATGCGAGGCCCATCTGGGCCATGTCTTTCCCGATGGGCCGCGCCCGACCGGTCTGCGCTATTGCATCAACGGCGTGGCGTTGAAGTTCGAGGCCAGGGAGTAGAGCGGTTCACGTCGCGAATAGACCTACAAATATCTGAATTCAAACACGTTTGGTTTGAATTCAGATTCCGCTTTGACGTGAACCGCATTTGCTGTTCATCCGTACAGGGCCGTGGCGCGCGTTTCAAAGGCGCGCACCACGCGGGTCATCGCCTCGTGGAACACCAGACCGATGACGCCCGACAGGATGGCGCTGCGAAACTCGAAATCGACTGAAAACTGCACGCGGCATTCCTTTTCTGCCAGAGCCACAAAGGACCATTGTGAATGCAGGTGCTTGAACGGGCCGTCCAGATAGTCGGTCAGGATGGTGCTGCGGTCGGGATACAGCGTGACGCGGCTGCCAAAGCGTTCGCGGAACACCTTGAAGGAAATCACCAGATCGGCCTCCATCACTTCGCCACCCTCGATGGGGCCGCGAGAGCGGATGCGGGCCGCCGAACACCAGGGCAGAAACTCCGGATAGCGCGCCACATCCGCGACCAGGGCGTAGATGTCGGTCGCACGGTGCCGCAGAACCCGGTTTTCTTCGTGGCGCGGCACTGGCTCGCCTCTCCTTTGCGTGACTTGGCCGCTTTCATCGTCTAGAATCCTGCGGGAAATCAAGGGGACAAATATGCCGGATCGCGCCTATGTCATTGACCAGTTGATTTCGGCCAAGGCCATTGCCGCAAGGGTGGAAAGTCTTGCCACGGAAATCACCCGGCACTACAGCGACTGCGACAAGCTGGTCGTGGTGGGCCTGTTGCGCGGGTCCTTCGTTTTCATCGCCGACCTCGTGCGCGAAATCGACCTGCCGGTCGAGGTCGATTTTCTGGAAGCCTCGTCCTACGGCGACGCCATGTACTCCAGCCGCGAGGTGCGCATCCTGAAGGATCTGCGCGGCGAGATTGCCGGCAAGGACGTGTTGGTGGTCGAGGATATCGTCGACACCGGCTTTACCCTGCACCATGTCAAGAACCTGCTGCTCAGCCGGGGACCCCGCCGGCTGGAGGTCTGTGCCTTGTTGGACAAGCCGTCGCGCCGCGAAGTGGACATCAAGGCGACCTGGACGGGATTTGAAATTCCCGACGAATTCGTCGTGGGCTACGGCATTGATTTCGCCCAAAGAAACCGCAACTTGCCCTATATCGGCAAGGTGCGGTTCACCGGCTAGGCCCATGATCCTGCCCGATTACCTGCGCGCCGATCTGGACCTTGTGCTGTGCGGCACGGCGGCGGGACGGATCTCGGCGCGTCTGGGGCATTACTATGCCAATCCGGGCAACCGGTTCTGGTCGCTGTTGGCCGAAACCGGGCTGACACCGCAGCGGCTGGCCCCGCATCACGATCACACCCTTGCCGATCACGGATTGGGGCTGACCGATCTGGCCAAGACCGCCTTCGGTCAGGATGCCGATATTCCGCAAGAGGCCTGGGACCGGGCCGGATTTTTTGCCAGGATCGCGGTCCATCGTCCGCGCGCGGTGGCCTTTACCAGTCTGACCGCCGCCCGGCTGACGCTTGATCGCAAGAATGCCGGCGCCGGGCCCCTGGACCCCGACAGCCGCTTGCCCGGGGTGGCGCTTTGGGCCCTGCCCTCGCCTTCGGGACTGGCGCGCAGCCACTTTTCGGCCGAACCCTGGATTGCCCTTGCGCGGAGCCTTGGCAGATGAGCTTTCTCTGGCTGATCCGCATGAAGCAATGGGCCCGCAATCCGCCGCCGATGTGGAAGGTGCTTCTGGTGTTCGGCGTGGTTGCGGGTTGTGCGGCGATTTACGGGCTGCAATGGGCGGGCTATTGGCCCGAGGCCCTGACGCTGCAACGCATGCCGCGCGGCTACAAACCTTGATCGGGTCATGGGCCTTGATCGGGTCATCGGCCTTGATCGGGTCATGGGCCTTGATCGGGTCATGGGCGGTTTGCGACGAAGTGTTGAATTTCCGCGCCGTACATTGTCTTGTGCCCGGGCCGAAGGTCTGGCTGCGGATGGTTGCACCAAAAGGATTGCGCGATGAAGCGAAGCGTCACGGTTCTTGCCGGTCTGGCCCTGATCGGCCTCGCGGTCTTTCTGCTGCTTACCCAGCCCCGCCCCCGGTCCACCGCGGTCTTCGCGACCCTGACCGGGGATGCCGCACAGGGCGCGCTGGTGTTCTATGCCGCGGGATGCGGGTCTTGCCACATGGCCGACAAGGCCGAGGGCGCGGCCCAACTGGTGCTGAGCGGCGGACAGAGGTTCGCCACCGTCTTTGGCACCTTCCTGGCCCCCAACATCTCGCCCGACCCGAAGCAGGGCATCGGCGGCTGGACCACCGAGCAATTCGCCACTGCCGTCATGGACGGCGTCTCGCCCCGGGGTGAACACTATTACCCCGCGATGCCCTATGCCGCCTATGGCCGAATGCAGCCGCAGGACCTGGCCGATCTGAAGGTCTATCTGGATACCTTGCCCGCCAGCGCCGTCGCCTCTCTGCCCCATGAAGTCGGCTTTCCCTTCAACATCCGCCGCGCGCTTGGGGTCTGGAAGGTGCTGTTCGTGTCGAAGGACTGGGTCGTGCCGCAGGCCGCCACGCCGCAGGTCGAGCGCGGGCGCTATATCGCCGAAGCGCTGGCGCATTGCGGCGAATGCCACACCGCGCGCAACGCCCTGGGGGGGTTGAAGACCGCCGCGTGGCTGGGCGGTTCGGTTGACCCGATCAGCAAGGCGAAGATGCCCAACATCACGCCGGGCGCGCTGAAATGGAGCGCGGAACAGATTCTGGCCTATCTGACCACCGGGTTCACGCCCGAGTTCGATACGGTCGGCGGTCCCATGACGCATGTCGTGGACAACATGGCCAGACTGCCCGAAAGTGACCGCATGGCGGTGGTGGCCTATCTGAAGGCGGTGCCCCCCGTCGCACCCTGAGGGATCAGCATGGACCTTGTCGGACAATACGACAGCCCCTTCGTGCGCCGGGTCGGCATTGCCCTGCGGATGTACGGGATCGCCTTTGACCACCGCCCCCTGTCGGTCTTTGCCGATGCCGAGGCGGTGCGGGCGCTGAACCCGCTGATGCGGGTGCCGACGCTGGTGCTGGACGACGGCATGGTTCTTGCGGACAGCCACATGATTCTGGACCATCTGGATTCAACCGTGCAAACCCCGCTGTTCCCGCGCACCGAACCCGACCGCCGAGCCGCCCTTCGGGTCGCGGCGCTGGCCTGCGGGGCGGCCGAAAAGGCCGTCAGCCTGTTTTACGAGCGCCGCCTGCACGCGGTGACCTCGGACCTCTGGACGGCGCGCTGCGAGATGCAGGTGGGCTCGGTTCTTGCCGCTCTGGAGGCCGAGCGCGCCGGGCAACCGGGGCTTTGGTGGTTCGGGCCGCAGATCGGACATGCCGACATTGCCCTGGCCTGCATGATCCGCTTCGTGACCGAGGCGCATCCGGGGCTGGCGGGGCCGGCGCTGTTCCCAAGGCTGTTCGATGATGCGGCCAAGGCAGAAAGTCTGGCGGTCTTTCAGGAAATTCGACAGGATTTCGTCCCGCCGCCGCAGCGATGACCCTGCGGGCAATCCTGCCGAAGGTCGCCGGAGACCCTTGAGCACGGACCCGGTGAACGTCATCCCGGACCCGCGCGACTTGCCATCGGCCGCCACCCATTCCGCCCACGACAAGGCCCGCAGGGGGTGTTGACCTTTTGGCCCCAACGAACTTGCCTTCACCCGTCACCGAATGCCCCTTCAGGGAGCCGAAGCGGAAAGCCTTGCCCGTCTGGCCGCGCGCAACTGCGCAAAATCCTCGCCCGCATGATAGCTGGACCGGGTCAGGGGCGTGGCCGAGACCATGTTGAACCCCTTGCCCAGGGCGGCAGAGGCGTAGTCGGCAAACTCTTCGGGGGTGACAAAGCGGTCGATGCGGTGGTGCTTTGGGGTTGGTTGCAGATACTGGCCGATGGTCAGGAAATCGACATCGGCGGCGCGCAGGTCGTCCATCACCTGCAAGACCGACTGGCGGTCTTCGCCCAGACCCACCATCATGCCGGACTTGGTAAAGATTTTCGGGTCAATCTCCTTGGCGCGTTGCAACAGCCGCAGCGAATGGAAATAGCGCGCGCCGGGGCGCACCGTCGGGTACAGGCCCGGCACGGTTTCAAGATTGTGGTTGAACACATCGGGACCCGCCGCGATGACGGTTTCCAGCGCCGCCGCGTCACATTTCAGGAAATCGGGGGTCAACACTTCGATGGTGGTGCCCGGTGCGCGGTGGCGGATGGCACGGATGGTCTGGGCGAAATGCTCGGCCCCGCCATCGGCCAGATCATCGCGATTGACCGAAGTGACGACGACATGGTTCAGCCCCAGTTCGGCCACGGCATGGGCGACGCGGCCCGGCTCGAAAGTGTCCAGCGCGTTCGGCCGTCCCGTGGCGATGTTGCAGAACGAGCAGCCGCGCGTGCAGATCTCGCCCATGATCATCATGGTGGCGTGGCCTTGGGCCCAGCATTCGCCGACATTCGGGCAGCCCGCCTCTTCGCAGACCGTCACCAGCTTCTTGTCACGCAGAATGTCGCGGGTGCGTTTGTAGCCTTCCGAGGTTGGCGCCTTGACCCGGATCCACGACGGCTTTTTCGGCTGTTCCTGATCGGCGCGATGGGCCTTTTCGGGATGGCGCTCTTCGGGCAACTTGAGGTCGCGCATCGGTTTTTCCCCATGACAGACGGTTCCTTCGGACATAGTCTTTCCCGGCCACCAAGGCAATGTCGCAAGCGTTGCGTCGGGACCCCGGGGGCTATGTGTGCAGGGCAAGGCAGCTGGTAAAGCGCTGCCACCCTTTGGGAAACATGGGAGCTTACATGTCGAAGAAACTTGTCGCTGAAATGCTGGGAACCTTGATCCTGGTACTGTTCGGGTGTGGTGCGGCGGTGATCGGGGGGGCCAGCATCGGCTTTACCGGCATTTCGCTGGCCTTTGGTTTGGCCATTGTGGCCGCGGCTTACGGCATCGGCGCCATATCGGGGGCGCATCTGAACCCGGCCGTGTCCCTGGGCATGGTCGCGGCGGGCCGGATGAGCATCGGGGATTTCGTGGGCTATGCCGTGGCTCAGGTGATCGGAGCCACCTTGGGTGCGGCGATCCTTTATCTGGTTGCCACCGGCAAGACCGGCTTTGTGATGGGCGAATGGGCCCTGGGATCAAACGGTTACGGACCGGGCTATCTGGGCGAGTACAGCCTGACGGCCGCCCTGATCTTTGAATTCGTGATGACCTTCATTTTCGTTTCGGTGATCCTGGGGGCTACCGGCGCGGGGTCGGCTGCGGGTTTTGCCGGGCTTGCCATTGGCCTGACGCTGGCCGCCATCCATCTTGTGGGCATCAATGTGACCGGCGTTTCGGTAAACCCGGCGCGGTCCTTTGGCCCGGCGGTCTTTGCGGGCGGGGCGGCCTTGTCACAGCTTTGGGTGTTCGTTCTGGCACCTTTGGCGGGCGGGGCCTTGGCCGGGCTGGTCTACAAGGCCGGCCTGACACGCGCCGACTGACCCGCGCGGCCTGACACGCGCCGACTGACCCACGCCGACTGACCGGCGCCAACTGACTGCGCCAACTGACTGAGACAGCCCGGATCGGCAACCGGGGGGGGTGCGGCTTCGTGCCCCCCCTTTTTTGGATTTAGAAGTATTCTAACCCCCCTTTGCGCTTGTGCCTGTCCGCCTATATTGTGCAGGCGATGGTTCCGATGGCGGGACAACCTTTCACATGCGGAGAAACAGATGAGCGGAAATGACACGGCGCGCGGCGGCACCTGCCCGGTAATCCATGGCGCGGGCAGCAGCACGACCTTCGCAGCCCGGTCCAACCGGGATTGGTGGCCGAACCAGTTGAACCTGCGCATCCTGCATCAGCACTCCGTCGTGTCGAACCCCTTGGGCGCCGATTTCGACTATGCCGCCGCCTTCACGTCGCTGGACCTTGCCGCCGTCAAATCCGATCTTTACGCCCTGATGACTGACAGTCAGGACTGGTGGCCGGCCGACTGGGGCCATTATGGCCCCTTGTTCATCCGCATGGCCTGGCACTCTGCCGGGACCTACCGCACCGGCGACGGACGTGGTGGTGCCGGCACCGGCACGCAGCGCTTTGCGCCGCTGAACTCCTGGCCCGACAACGTGAACCTTGACAAGGCCCGGCGCCTGTTGTGGCCGATCAAGCAGAAATACGGGCAAAACCTGTCCTGGGCCGACCTGATGATCCTGGCGGGCAACTGCGCGTTGGAATCGATGGGTTTCAAGACCTTCGGCTTTGGCGGCGGGCGGGCCGATGTCTGGGAGCCGGAGGAAGATATCTATTGGGGCAGCGAAGACACCTGGCTGGGCGACAAGCGGTACGAGGGCGACCGGCAGTTGGAAAACCCGCTGGCCGCCGTGCAGATGGGCCTGATCTATGTCAACCCCGAGGGCCCGAACGGCTTTGCCGATCCGGTGGCGTCGGGCCGAGACATCCGCGAAACCTTTGCCCGCATGGCGATGAATGACTAAGAGACCGTGGCGTTGGTCGCGGGCGGCCATACCTTCGGCAAGGCGCATGGCGCGGGCGATCCCGCGCTGATCGGCCGCGAGCCCGAAAGTGCCGGTCTGACCGAGCAGGGCTTGGGCTGGAAGAACGCCTTTGGCAGCGGGGCCGGGCTTCATGCCACCAGTTCGGGGATCGAAGGCGCGTGGAAACCCAACCCGACGACCTGGGACATGGGCTATTTCAAGGTTCTGTTCCGATATCAGTGGCAATTGGGCAGAAGCCCGGCGGGGGCCCAGCAATGGCATCCGGTCGATTGCGCCCCCGAAGACATGGTGGTGGATGCGCATGATCCGTCCAGAACCCACCTGCCGATGATGACCACCGCCGACATGGCGATGAAGATGGACCCGATCTATGGCCCGATCTCGGCGCGTTTCCTGGCAAACCCCGATGCTTTTGCCGATGCCTTCGCCCGTGCCTGGTTCAAGCTGACCCATCGCGACATGGGGCCGAAGGTGCGGTAACTGGGCCCCGAGGTTCCGGCCGTCGACCTGATCTGGCAAGACCCTGTTCCGGCCGCGACCGCCTCGACGCTTGGTGCGCAGGACATAGCCGGGCTGAAGGCGCAGATTCTGGCCTCGGGGCTTTCGGTATCCGACTTGGTGGCAACGGCCTGGGCTTCGGCCTCGACCTTTCGCGGGTCGGACAAGCGTGGCGGGGCCAATGGCGCGCGCCTGCGCTTGGCGCCGCAAAAGGACTGGGAGGTTAACAACCCTGGGCAGGTGGCAAGGGTTCTGAAGGTGCTGGAAGGCTTTCAGTCTGCCTTCAACGCCCGGGGACCGGCCCGGATTTCCCTGGCCGACCTGATCGTGCTGGGCGGTTCTGCGGCAGTGGAGGCGGCGGCACGGGCGGCGGGCCATCCGGTGGAGGTGCCCTTTGCGCCGGGTCGCGGCGATGCGACGCAGGACCAGACAGACACCGACTCCTTCGCGGCGCTGGAGCCGCAAGCCGACGGGTTCCGCAACTATCTGAAAGGCCGCTATACCGTGTCGGCCGAAGAGCTGCTGGTCGACAAGGCGCAACTTCTGGGCTTGTCGGCACCGCAGATGACGGTTCTGGTCGGGGGTCTGCGGGCGCTGAACGTCAACGCCGGGGGCGCACCGCATGGTGTTCTGACCCATCGGCCCGGCGTACTTGGCGCGGATTTCTTCGTCAATCTTCTGGACATGGGAACGGTCTGGACGGCCACCTCAGAGGCGCAGGACCTGTTCGAGGGTCGCGACCGCGCCACGGGGGCCCGGAAATGGACGGCGACCCGGGTTGATCTGGTCTTCGGGTCAAACTCGCAACTGCGCGCCCTGGCCGAGGTCTATGCCGCCCGGGGTGCCGAGGGGCGCTTTGTTGCCGATTTCGTGGCGGCCTGGACCAAGGTGATGAACAACGACCGCTTTGATCTGGCTTGACCACCGGCAAGATCGTGACGTGATAAAAGGCGGGCCGAACGGCCCGCCTTTTGCGTCGCGTGACTGAGGGGGGGCGCCGCCTAGCCGATCAGCGGGCCCGACCTGCCATAGGTTTCGTCATAATGACGGCGCAGGCGCTGCAGCGCGATGCGCAGCACGATCTTGCCCGACCGGGCCGCCCAGCCCATGCGGCACTCGGCCGTCTCGATGCCTTCCAGAAAGCAGCATACCCGCAAGGCCACATCGCCCAGACCGGGCCCCAGATCGCGCAGCGCAAGGGCCACGCGATCACGCGCGGCACTCGGTCCTTCGGCCAGCCCGGAATCAGATTTGAACCCACCCCGATCGCCCGAGGTCAGAAAGCGTTCCCAGTTCTGCGCCACGCGCGGACCCATCTGGGCCAGTTCGAAGTCTTCGCGCAGACGTTCTGCCGCATCGACCAGTTCGGTTTCCAGAAAGGCGCGGCCATCCTTGTCGCGACGGCGACCCAGCACCGTCACCGGACTTTCGGCAAGATTGTAACGCACCCGGCGCACGCCGCCCTCGTCGCGCACCGTCCGCTCTTCCCAGTCGCGGTGCTGGCCTGCAAAGACCATCGGGGCTTCGGCCAGACCCGTCGGGGCGTCGTCCTCTTCCAGCATGCGCTTGAGCGCGCCGCGCCCGGCCGCCGTCAGCTCATAGGTCGCGATGCGGCCCTGACGTCGGCACACGATCCAGTCCTTCAGCAGGAAAGCCTGCGCCACCGCCCGGTCAACCACCCCGGTGCGCGCCGACTTTCCATCCGGAAACTCGCGCAGCACGGCGGCCTTTTCCATGTCGGCGGCAATGGCCAGAACCGCCCCGGGTTCAGCCAGCCGGCGCAGGATGCGGCGGCCCTCCTGGCGGATGGTGGCATCGTCAACGGGCAGCGTCTGGTGGCGGAGGGGGGCTGACATCGGGTTCGGGTCCTTGCTGGAAGGGTTCGGGGCATTGGGAGTTTCTTTGAATTTGGCAAGAACGCTCAGGGCTTCGTCCAACAAGGGATCGTCGCGCCGCACCTCATACCGGCGCACCATGCGCAGGATCGTCGAGGCGTGACAGCCTTCGCGGCGGGCCAGGGCCCGAAGGGACAGCCCGTCTTCGGTATGGTCCAGATACAACCGCACGGCCTCGGGCAACCAGCCCGGCAGTTCGGCAATTAACCTCAACTCTTGCACCATGTCCTTTTTCGCCACCGGGTTTCTGCGCTGCACAACCTTGGGTGGCATTCCTTTCTCATTCGTTAATTTACCGGGCTTTCTTTATAATTCGTTTAAATTCCTAAACTTTCCACTAACCAGCGCGCGCAGATGACCGGTCATATGCAACGCCCGGTTGTGATGGTGCAGCATGGGTCATCCAGAATCGGAGAACACCCATGACAGACTTTCAAACCCTGCTTGCCAATCTGCGCCGCCCTCGCCTGCTGATCCGCGCTGCCCGCTACGGTCTTGCCGACTATCGCCGCGACCGCGATCTGCGCCGTTTGATTGGACAAATCAGCGCCCCCGACGTCGCCGTCGAGCGCCTGATGAACGAAGAGCAGTTTCTGGAGGAAACCCGGCGCGCGGGCGATGCGACCTATTCGGTCACCCGCCACATCGAAATTCTGATCGCCCTGATCTGCGAAACCCGGCTGTTGCCGCGTCGTTTCGCAAGTTGATGCAATCGGCCCGCAAGCGGGGCTTGCGGGCCGACATTGTTTCGATTTTCAAGATAATCAGATGAATGCGTCCGGCATCTCGGCCTTGCGGCGGGCGACGTAATCGGTCAGCTCGTCGCGCTTGGCCACATCCAACTCGGGGGCCTGATAATCGCCCAACAGCTTTTTCACCCGCAGATTGGCCAGGGTCTGGGTGTCGCGCGCGCCCTCTTCGGCCCAGGTTTCAAACGGCTTGTAGTCGAACAGGTCCGACCGCCAGAAGGCCGATTTGAAATTGGCCTGGGTATGTTCGCAGCCCAGATAATGGCCGCCCGGACCAACTTCGCGGATCGCATCCATTGCCTGACCGTTGGTGTCCATGATGATGCCCTGCGCCAGATGGTGCAGGGTGCCCAACTGATCCGCGTCCATCACGAACTTTTCATAAGACGACACCAGCCCGCCTTCCAGCCAGCCGCAGGCATGCAGCATGAAATTTACGCCCGACAGTAGCGCCATGTTCAGGCTGTTCGCCGTCTCGTAGGCCGCCTGCGCGTCGGGCAATTTCGATCCGCAGAACGACCCGCCCGACCGGTAGGGCAACCCCAGACGGCGGGCCAACTGCCCCGCGCCATAGGTGATGTGGCTGGCCTCGGGCGTCCCGAAAGTCGGGGCGCCGGAATTCATGTCGATCGAGGTGACGAAGGCCCCCGCGATCACCGGCGCTCCGGGGCGCACCAACTGGCTGTAGGCAACACCGGCCAGCACCTCGGCCAGAACCTGCGTCAGGGTGCCCGCCACCGTCACCGGCGCCATGGCCCCGCCCACGATGAAGGGCGAGATGATCGCCGCCTGATTGGCCTTGGCGTAAACTTCCAGGGCGCCCATCATGATGCCGTCAAAGGTCATCGGAGAGTTGATGTTGATCAGCGAAGTCATAACAGTGTTCTGGTCAACGAAATCGTCGCCGAACAGAATCTTCGACATCGCGACCGAATCCTCGGCCCGGCTGGGTTCGGTCACCGACCCCATATAGGGCTTGTCCGACAGCACCATATGGGCCAAGAGCATGTCGAGGTGACGCTTGTTCACGGGAACATCCGTCGGCTCGCAGACCGTGCCACCGGAGTGGTGCAGCCATTTCGACATATAGCCCAGTTTCACGAAATTCTGGAAATCCGCGATCGTGGCATAGCGCCGCCCGCCCTCCATGTCGCGCACGAAGGGCGGGCCGTAGACCGGGGCCAGCACCAGACTGCGCCCGCCGATATCGACGTTGCGCTCGGGGTTGCGGGCATGTTGGGTAAAGGTTCTGGGGGCTGTCGAACAAAGTTTGCGCGCCAGACCGCGCGGAATATGCACCCGCTCGCCGCGCACATCGGCCCCTGCGGCCCGCCACAGGGCCAAGGCGCCGGGGTTCTCGATGAAATTGACGCCGATTTCCTCAAGCACCGTGTCGGCATTGTGCTCGATGATCTGCAGGGCCTCTTCGTTCAGGATCTCGAAGTTGGGGATGTTGCGCTGAATGAACCGCGCGGTTTCAAACGACACCGCCGACCGCTCGGCCCGCCGTGTTGCCCCGCCGCCACCGCGTACCCTGCGCCCCGCTGCCTCGTCGCTCATTGCCGCCTCCGAACATTGCTTGAGGGACTTATGCCTTGAAGGGCGCGGGGGCCGACCGAAAAATACGGCGCTTGAGCGTCAAAAGCGACATGGCCGCAATCTGATTGCGACCTGATCCGCAGGACGCGCCGGGGATCGGGCTGAACCTGAAATTCCCTGCGTCAGGGGCAGGCCCCCTTGCGCATTTCGTCGTCAAAAGCTACGCGAGGCCATGACCCAGCATGACAAACTTCTGATCATCGACTTCGGCTCACAGGTGACGCAGCTGATCGCGCGCCGCCTGCGCGAGTTGAACGTCTATTGCGAAATTCACCCCTTCAACCGGATCGACGCAGGCTTTCTTGCCGCCTTCGCGCCGAAGGCGGTGATCCTGTCGGGGGGGCCGGCATCGGTCTACCGCGACGGCGCGCCGATGCCGCCGTCGGGGGTGTTCGATCTTGGCGTGCCGATCCTGGGCATCTGCTATGGCCAGCAAGTGATGATGCATCTTCTGGGCGGCAAGGTTGAAGGCGGCCATGGCACCGCCGAATTCGGCCGCGCCTTCGTGACCCCGACCGGTGCCACCTGCCCGCTGCTGGACGGCTGGTTCGCAGGCGGGCCCGAACAGGTCTGGATGTCGCACGGCGACCATGTGTCAAAGATCGCTCCGGGATTTCAGGTCTACGGCACCTCGCCCAACGCGCCCTTTGCCATCACCGCCGATCTGGCGCGGCGGTTTTACGCCGTGCAGTTTCACCCCGAGGTTCACCACACCCCCAAGGGTGCCAGACTGTACGAGAATTTCGTGCGGATGGCGGGGTTCAAGGGCGACTGGACCATGGGGGCCTACCGGGCCGAAGCCATCGCGAGGATCCGCGCGCAGGTGGGTGACGCCAAGGTGATCTGCGGGCTTTCGGGCGGGGTCGACAGCTCGGTTGCGGCCGTGCTGATCCACGAGGCGATCGGCGATCAGTTGACCTGCGTCTTTGTCGATCACGGCTTGTTGCGTCTGGGCGAGGCCGAGCAGGTCGTCACCATGTTCCGCGATCACTATAACATGGCCCTGATCCATGCCGACGAAAGCGATCTGTTTCTGGGCGCGCTGGCCGGGGTGTCGGACCCCGAGGTCAAGCGCAAGACCATCGGGCGGCTGTTCATCGACGTGTTTCAGAAACATGCCCATGCGGTTGGCGGGGCCAGATTTCTGGCGCAGGGCACCTTGTACCCCGATGTGATTGAATCGGTCAGCTTTGCGGGCGGACCCTCGGTCACCATCAAATCGCACCACAATGTCGGCGGCCTGCCCGAAAAGATGGGGCTGAAGCTGGTCGAACCCCTGCGCAAATTGTTCAAGGACGAGGTCCGGGCCCTGGGGCGCGAGTTGGGCCTGCCGCCTTCCTTCATCGGCCGCCACCCCTTTCCCGGCCCCGGTCTGGCCATTCGCTGCCCCGGAGAGATCACCCCCGAAAAGCTGGAAATCCTGCGCCGCGCCGATGCGGTCTATATCGACCAGATCCGCAAGCACGGGCTTTATGACGAGATCTGGCAGGCCTTCGCTGCCATCCTGCCGATGAAAACCGTGGGCGTTATGGGCGACGGGCGCACCTATGACTTTGCGCTGGCGCTGCGGGCGGTGACCTCGGTCGATGGCATGACGGCGGATTACTATCCCTTCACCCATGATTTTCTGGGCGAGACGGCAACCCGGATCATCAACGAGGTCAAAGGCATCAACCGGGTGTTCTACGACTGCACCTCCAAACCCCCCGGCACGATCGAACTGGAATGAGACGCTTTCTTTCCGCGAAAAACCGGATCAAGTCACGGGCGCAACCCTATGAATTTTCGTCGAAAATTCATATTCTGCGAGGTCCCGTCGCATGATCCGTCTGCGCGGCCATCTGATCTGCCAGACGCCCGACGAGGCGGCGGCCGTGCGCGCGCACCTGCCCGCCCACATCGCCCTGTCGCGGGCCGAACCCGGCTGTCTGGCGTTCGAGGTTGACCCGACCGATGATCCCCTGACCTTTGACGTGATGGAAACCTTCCGCACCCGGACCGATTTCGATGCCCATCAGGCCCGCACCCGCGCCAGCCCGTGGTTTGCGGCCACCCGGGACATCCTGCGCGATTTCCGGGTGGAAGAACTGCGCGACTGACCCGCCGACCCTTTCCTTTTGCCCGTGCCGGGCAGATAGCTGTGCCCATGAAAAACAATTTCCTGTTCCGCCACCGCGACTTTGGCCTGTTCTGGTCGGGGATGTTCTTTGAAAACCTTGCGGTGCAGATCGAGGCCGTCACCATCGGCTGGCAGGTCTATACCATCGGGCGCATGACCCGCAGCATCGCGGAATCGGCCTTTCTGGTCGGCATGGTCGGGCTGGTGCAGTTCGTGCCGCTGTTCGTGCTGACGCTTTGGGCCGGCTCGCTCGCCGACCGGCATTCGCGCCGCGCCATCGTGATGGGGTCGATCGTGGTCAAGGCGGCGGGGGCTGTCGCCCTTGTCGCCGTGGCGCTGGAGCCGGAACCGAAGCTGACCCATATCTTTGTCATCGCGTCGCTGTTCGGCATGAGCCGGGCGTTCCTGGCACCGGCGGGCTGGGCCATCATGCCGATGCTGGTGCCCAAGGAAGACATGCCGCGCGCGATATCGCTGAAGTCGATCTCGGGCGAGGTGTCGGTGATCGTGGGGCCGTGGATCGGCGGGATGCTGGTGGCGCTGTCGACGGCGGCGGCTTACGGCGTGGCGGCGGTGATGTATCTGGGATGCCTTGCAACGCTCAGTCGGATGCGCACCAACACCACCCCCGAACGCCAGCCCGGCAGCCAATGGGCGCAGATCAAAGAGGGTCTGGCCTATACCTTCAACAACAAGATCATCTTCGGCGCCATCAGTCTGGATCTCTTCGCGGTGCTTCTGGGCGGGGCGACGGCGCTGCTTCCGGCCTTTGCCAGCGACATCCTTCAGGTCGGGCCGCAGGGTTTCGGCCTGCTGCGGTCAGGGCCTGCGATAGGAGCGCTGGTCATGGCGCTGGCGCTGACCCGCTGGCCGCTGGAGCGTCACGCCGGTGCGCGCATGTTCTGGGCGGTCGCGGCCTTTGGCCTGTGCACCATCGTGTTCGGCCTTTCGCAGAACCTGTGGCTGTCGATGGCGGCGCTGGCGGGTCTGGGGGCGGCAGACATGATTTCGATGTATGTCCGCCAGACCCTGGTGCAGATCGTGACGCCCGATCACATGCGCGGCCGGGTGTCGTCGGTGTCGGGGCTGTTCATCTCGGGTTCCAACGAGTTGGGTGAATTCGAATCCGGGGTCGTGTCGCGGTTCATCGGTCCGGTTGGCGCGGCGGTGTTCGGCGGGGTCGGAACCCTGGTGGTCACCGGCATCTGGGCCTGGTTGTTCCCCGATCTGCGCCGGGCCGACCGACTGGACGGGGCCGATGCCAGCCAAAGCCCGGCGGGCCCCCATTCGGCCACCACCCCGGCCAGCCCCGGTTAAGGCGACATCGGGCATGACGGAAAAGTCCTCTTCCCTGCACGCCGCCCTGTGGATGACCGGGGCCGTGGCCAGCTTTACCGCCATGGCCATCGCCGCGCGCGCGGTCAGCGATCACCATGACACCTTCGAGATCATGACAGCCCGTTCGGGCATCGGATTTGTGCTGCTTCTGGCAGGGGCCGGGGTACTGGGGCGGTTGGGCGAGGTGTCGACCCGGCGTCTGGGCGGGCATCTTCTGCGCAATCTGGTCCATTTCACCGGGCAGAACCTGTGGTTCTGGGCCCTGTCCCTGATCCCTTTGGCGCAGGTCTTCGCGCTGGAGTTCACCTCGCCGCTGTGGGTGATCCTGATGGCCCCCCTGCTTCTGGGAGAGCGTCTGACCAGGGCCCGGGTTCTGGCCGGCGCCCTGGGATTCGCGGGCATCCTGATCGTGACCCGGCCCTTCGGCGTCGTCCCCGGACCGGGGGTGCTGGCAGCGGCGGGCTCGGCGGTGTTTTTCGCCCTGACCTCGGTGCTGACCAAGCGACTGACCCGCGACGAAAGCCTGACCTCGATCCTGTTCTGGCTGACCGCGCTGCAGTTTGTCTTCGGGATGGTGGGCGCGGGCATCGACGGGGTGGTGCATTGGCCCGACGCCCGCACCCTGCCCTGGCTGGGGCTGATCGGGGCGGCGGGCCTGCTTGCCCATCTCAGCCTGACCTCGGCGCTGCGTCTGGCCCCGGCCAGTTTCGTGGCCCCGCTGGATTTCGTGCGCCTGCCGGTGATTGCCGTCATCGGGGCGGTCTGGTTCAACGAGGCGCTGGACCCTTGGGTTCTGGCGGGCGGCGCGGTGATCTTCCTGGGGATCTGGGTAAACATCCGCGGCCAGCTACGTCTTGCGCGCAACACCGACCCTGTCACCTTGCCGTGACGTGGCGTCATTGATTGACCGCTCGGGCACCACAGGCGTAGCGTTTCCTTTGAAATCTGCGCGCCTTCTACCCTGCACCAAGACAGTCATGGGCGCGCCTTGACCCGGGGACCACATGAAACAGATCCTGACAACGCTTGGCGCATTGGCGCTGACGACCACCCTGGCCCATGCAGGCGGTCTTGACCGTTCGGGCCAGTCGATCACCGCGATCTTCGAGACGGGCGGCTATGCCGAACTCAGCTTTGGCTACATCATGCCGACGGTGGACAAGGGGGTCACGGCCCTGTCGCCCGGCGTGGTTTCCGGCAACGTCGCCAATTCCTATGGCCTTCTCGGGCTGGCCTACAAGCAGGACCTGAATGCCAAACTGTCGGCGGGCCTGATCTTGGATCAGCCCTTTGGCGCGTCGGTGTCCTATGCCACCTCGCCGGGCTATTTCATCGAAGGCACCGAGGCGCAGGTGATGACCACCAGCCTGACCGGGC
>JANMJC010000411.1:0-11172 GCA_031371185.1 Paracoccaceae bacterium
ACCGACATGCCTTTCGCGACGGCGATCTGCGCCAGTCGCGACGGATCAACGCTTGTGATCAAGGCGCGCGCATGACCAGCCGAAAGCTTTCCGCCCCGCACAAGGTCTTGAACGTCCTCTGGAAGATTGAGAAGCCGCAGCATATTTGCGATGTGGCTGCGACTGCGGCTGAGCGCCTCTGCGATCTTTTCCTGCGTATGGCCAAATCTGTCCATGAGCTGCCGATACCCGCGCGCCTCCTCAATCGCATTGAGATCCTCGCGCTGGATATTCTCGATGATTGCAATTTCGAGGACTTCTGAATCGTCGAAGTCCCGGATCAGGACCGGAACGTCGTGGATCTTTGCCAACTGCGATGCGCGCCAGCGACGCTCGCCAGCGACGATCTCAAATGTACCATCGCTGTCAGCGCGGGGTCGAACAATGAGTGGCTGAATGACGCCCTTCTGGCGGATCGAGTTCGCCAGATCCTGAAGGGCATCAGGGTCAAAGTCGCGTCGCGGCTGGTTGGGATTGGGAAAGACCTTTTCAACAGCGATCCGAAATTCGGCGCGCCGTTGAGGAGGCCCGGAACCGGTGTCCGAACCCGCGTTCAGATCGGACATCAAGGCCGACAGACCTCGTCCCAGGCCGCGGCGTTCTGGTTTCTTTTCCATTTCTCAGCCTTTGATATCGTCGATCGGGTTTCGTTTCAGAACTTCCAGTGCAAGAGCGCGATATGCTTCGGCACCCCTGGAAGCGCCATCGTATTGCAGGACCGACATCGCGAACGAGGGCGCCTCGCTGACACGCACATTCCGGGGGATCACGGTCTTAAAGACGATGTCGCCAAGGTTCCCGCGCGCATCGGCTTCCACTTGATGGCAAAGACGATTACGACTGTCAAACATCGTCAACAGAACGCCCTCGATCCGCAACGCGGGATTTCCGCTTTGGCGAATCTCGCGAACAGTCATCATCAACTGTGAGAGACCCTCAAGCGCGAAAAATTCGGCCTGAAGCGGAACGATGACGGCGTTCGCGGCGATCAGGGCGTTGACCGTCAGCAGGTTCAGGGACGGAGGGCAATCGATCAGTATGAAATCGAACCGGAACGTGTCGATGGCGGGCTGACGAAGGGCGTCATGCAGCAGAAAACTGCGCTTCTCGTTCGAAACCAACGCAACATCCGCCGAAGAAAGGTCATTATTCGCCGGGCACACAAACAGATTTGGCCAAGCGCTTTCAAGTATTGCCTCGGCAAGGGGCGCGTCATCGATCAGAACGTCGTAGGCCGTAACCCTCCGTTGATCGGGGCTGATCCCCAGCCCGGTTGACGCATTGCCTTGCGGATCCAGATCAACAAGCAGAACCCGGCTTCCCGCCTCGACCAGAGCTGCCGCAAGATTGATCGCCGTCGTCGTTTTTCCAACTCCGCCCTTCTGATTGGTAATCGCGAAGATCTTGGCGGGCTTCGGCCGCGTTGGATCAGATCTTGTCAATTTGGTCGACCTCAAGAATCGCCGCCCGGGCATCGGTTCGGCTTATATGGGCCCGGAACCGAAAGTGCCATCTTTCCTGAGCGTCCCGAATTTCATCCGCAAACGTTTCCCCTTTCGGAAAGAACGCGCGCCCCTCCGGTGCCAAATGGCGTTGTGCGTGCTCCAGCAGCAGTGAAAGCGGCGCGAGGGCACGAGCCGAGACGACCGCTGCCCCAAGCGGCCTTACCGACTCGACCCGCTGACACATCACCTCGGCGCCAAGCTCCAGCGTGCGAATCGCCTGCCGCAAGAACGTCGCCTTGCGCGCGTCCGACTCGATCAGCACAAACCGCGTCGTGGGCGATAGGTCCTTGAACTGAATTGCGGTGACGAGCCCCGGAAAGCCGCCGCCGCTTCCGATATCAACCCACGTTTGCGGATTTGTGGGAGCGAATTCAGCAATCTGTGCGGAATCAAGGATGTGACGCCCCCAGATGTCGGACGCTGAGGCTTTCGACACCAGATTGATCGCGTCGTTCCACTTCAGGACAAGCTTCTGGAAGACCTCTAACCGATCGTATGTTTCACGTGAAACATTCAGGCTTTCCGGGCTCGCCTTGTGTTGGTCACTCATTGACCGCTCACCGGTTTCCGCTCCAACTTCCTGAGGTTGGCCAAAAGCAGAACCAGGGCAGATGGAGTCATGCCCTCGATTTCCGCGGCCTCGCCCAACCATCTTGGCCGAAGCCGCGAAAGTTTTGCGGTCAATTCCGCCGACAGCCCAGACAACTTGGCATAGCTGAAATCCGCGGGAATGTCGCACTGCATTCCTTGATCCAGTCTTTTTGATTCCAGAGCCTGCCGGTCGATGTACTGTGCGTAAAGAGCGTCGCACTTCAATTGCTGCTGTACGTCCTCTTGAAACGCCGACCAGCCCGGCACCAGACTTGCGACTTGGTCTGTGCTGGTTTCGGCCAACGACAAGACTTGATAGGCGGTGCGCCTCTGGCCATCCGGGTTGACCATCAGGCCGGCGCCCAACAGGTCTTTCGGCGAAAGATTCGTGCCCTGCAAAAGCGCACGCCCCGCCTCCAGCGCAGCCATCTTGGCAAGAAACGCTTCTTCACGTTCCGCATGCACCAACCCAGACTCAATCCCTTTCGGGGTGAGCCGCTGGTCAGCGTTATCGGCGCGCAGGAACAGCCGGTGCTCCGCACGAGAGGTAAACATCCGGTACGGTTCCGTCACGCCCCGCCCGATAAGGTCGTCTAGCAAGACGCCAATATAGCTATCTCCCCGCGAAAACCGAACAGAAGCCAAACCGACAGACGCGGCCGCCGCGTTGGCCCCCGCGACCAACCCCTGAGCAGCCGCCTCCTCATAGCCGGTCGTCCCGTTGATCTG
Source organism: Paracoccaceae bacterium (assembly GCA_031371185.1). Taxonomy (GTDB): domain Bacteria; phylum Pseudomonadota; class Alphaproteobacteria; order Rhodobacterales; family Rhodobacteraceae; genus CAIYZT01. The sequence goes on from JANMJC010000411.1 coordinate 2,865, forward strand.
CCCCGCGAAGTACAAACCGGGCGCCTGTGCCAGACTCAAATCCGGGCCCAAACCCCGCGGATCAAAATAATCATATTCGATGGCATAGGCTGGTTGCAGGATATTTACATTTTCCAGGCCAGCGATGGTCCGAACATAGGCCTGTTGAACGTCTTCGGGCAACGACGATGAAATGCCGTTCGGATAAACCGTGTCGTCCGTCAACCCCTCGGGCTCCAGATAGACCTGATGCGACGTCTTGTCTGAAAACCTTACGACCTTGTCTTCGATGGACGGGCAGTATCGAGGGCCGACGCTCTCGATATATCCGCCGTACATCGCCGATCTGCCAAGATTCGCCCGAACAATGTCATGGGTCTGCTCATTCGTGTGGGTTATCCCGCAGGATATCTGCCGCTGGGCCGGCTTGCGGTTCAGGAAAGAGAACATCGTCGGTTCGTCGTCGCCCGGTTGCATTTCCAGCGCGGCCCAATTGATTGTCTTGCCATCCAGTCGCGGCGGCGTCCCGGTCTTCAGCCGTCCGCGCTTCAGGTCAAACCCGCCCAAGCGCGCGGCCAGTCGCAATGACGCCGGATCTCCGGCCCGGCCGCCCGCACGACGCTTGTCACCGACATGAATCACCCCGTTCAGGAATGTCCCGGTTGTGATGACCACGGCACGGGCTCCAATTTCGGAACCATCCACCAGCACGCACCCCTGCACCGCCCCGTTCGGCGCCATCAACAGGTCGGAAACCTCACCCTCAACGATCTCCAGCAACGGCATCATCGACAGCATGCGCTGAATGGCGTCCCGATAGATCCTACGATCCGCCTGCGCCCGCGGTCCCTGTACCGCAGGCCCTTTGCGCCGGTTCAAAAGCCTGAACTGAATTCCCGCCTCATCGGCAGCGCGCCCCATCAACCCGTCTAGGGCGTCGATCTCGCGCACCAGATGGCCCTTGCCCAGCCCGCCGATTGCGGGATTGCACGACATCACGCCAATTGTCGCGGCCGACATGGTGACCAGCGCTGTTCGCGCGCCCATCCTCGCCGAGGCTGCGGCTGCCTCCGCGCCGGCATGCCCGCCCCCGATTACGACGACATCAAAATGTTTCACGTGAAACGCCCTCATTTCCCGATGCAAAAACTTGCGAAGATCTCCCCAAGGAAGTCCTCGGCCCCAAGCCTGCCCACCAATATGTCCAAAGCCATGATCGCGCGCCGAATCTCGGCGGCGGCCATTTCGACACGGTCCGGCTGCGTCATTACCACGATCCGCGCTGCGCCCAAAGCCTCGATGGCAGAACTCATCGCGTGCAAATGCCGCTCGCGGATGATCACCGAATCGCCCGACAGCCGAGAGCCCAATTCCGTGACGATTCGCGCCAGAACCACGTCCAAACCCGTTCCCGTCAACCCCGAGACCGCCAGTTCGCCCGAGGCCAAACCGAGGTCCGCCTTGGACAGAACCACGAGATCCCCCGCAAACCGCGGCGACACCAAGGGCTCATCCACCTGCGACACAAGGAAAACGCGCAGGTCGGCCATCTGCGCCCGACTCAATGCCAGATCAATCCCCAGCTTTTCGACCGGATCATCGGTGCGCCGGATCCCGGCAGTATCCAGAAAGGTCACCGGCAGACCGGACAGATCCATCCGTACCTCGATCACATCCCGCGTCGTGCCCGCATACTCCGAGGTGATCGCAGCTTCTCTGCCCGCTAACGCATTGAGAAGTGTTGATTTTCCAACATTCGGACGCCCAAGGATTGCAACCTCGAACCCCGACCGCAGCCGCTCGGCCGCCTTGCCCCGCCCCAACTCCTGTTGCAGTGCCGCCCCAAGACCCGTTACCAGGTCCAGCACTTCCGGCATCACGTCGACCGGCACATCCTCGTCCGCAAAATCGATCGTGGCCTCGATCAGGGCCGCCGCGCGCACCAGATCCTTGCGCCATGCATCCACGCGCTTGCCGATCGCCCCCGACAACACCCGCTGCGCCTGTTTGCGCTGTGCCTCGGTTTCGGCATCGATCAGGTCCGCCAACCCTTCGATCTGGGTCAAGTCCAGCACGCCATTCTCCAACGCCCGCCGGGTAAACTCGCCCGGGGCCGCCATTCTCAACCCCAGGGGGCCCGACAGAACCCGGGTCACCGTGGCAACGACCGCCGCAGAGCCGTGCAGATGCAACTCCACCACATCCTCTCCGGTAAACGAAGCCCCCGCCGCGAACCTGACCACCAGCGCCTGATCCAGAATCTCGCCCGACCAGCAAACCTCTCGCAGGGCCATCTGTCGCGGCGCAGGCAGGGGCCCGCACAGCCGCTCGGCGACCGCAACAGCCTCCGGCCCCGACAGCCGCATCATCGCGACGCCGGCCTTGCCCTTTGCCGTTGCCAAGGCAAAGATCGTGTCCATGGCCAGCCCTATCCCCGCTTCGGTGTCAGGTGTTCATCGATTCGAAGAATTCGGCGTTCGACTTGGTCTGCTTCAGCTTTGACAGCAGGAACTCGATCGCATCCGTGGTCCCCATCGGGTTCAGAATTCGGCGCAGAACATAGGTCTTGGCCAGATCCACCTTGTCCACCAGCAGGTCCTCTTTCCGCGTGCCCGACTTCAGAATGTCAATCGCCGGGAACACCCGCTTGTCCGCCACCTTGCGGTCCAGAACGATTTCCGAGTTGCCGGTCCCCTTGAATTCTTCAAAGATGACCTCGTCCATCCGGCTGCCGGTGTCGATCAGCGCCGTGGCAATGATGGTCAGCGATCCGCCTTCTTCGATATTGCGCGCCGCACCGAAAAAGCGCTTGGGCCGCTGCAGGGCATTCGCATCAACACCGCCCGTCAGAACCTTGCCCGACGACGGCACCACGGTGTTGAACGCCCGGCCCAGACGGGTGATGCTGTCCAGCAGGATCACCACATCGTGCTTGTGTTCGACCAGTCGCTTGGCCTTCTCGATCACCATCTCGGCCACCGCAACGTGGCGCGTTGCCGGCTCGTCGAAGGTCGAGGACACAACCTCGCCCTTCACGGACCGCTGCATGTCGGTCACCTCTTCCGGCCGCTCGTCGATCAAAAGCACGATCAGATAGCATTCCGGGTGGTTGGTCGCGATCGAATGGGCGATGTTCTGCAACAGCACCGTCTTGCCGGTGCGCGGCGGCGCCACGATCAGCCCGCGCTGGCCCTTGCCGATCGGCGCCACCAGATCGATGATCCGGGCCGAGCGGTCCTTGATCGTCGGGTCCTCCACTTCCATCTTGAACCGCTCATCCGGGTACAAGGGCGTGAGGTTGTCGAAGTGCACCTTGTGGCGGGCTTTTTCCGGGTCGTCAAAGTTGATCCGCGTGACCTTGATCATGCAGAAATACTTCTCGTTTTCCTTCGGGGCCGCCATCGTCCCCTCGATCGTGTCGCCGGTCCGCAAGGAAAACTGCCGCAGGATCTCGGGGCTGACATAAATATCGTCCGGGCCAGGCAAATAGTTTGCCGAGGGGCTGCGCAGAAAACCAAACCCGTCCTGCAACACTTCCAGAACCCCGTCGCCGCCAATTTCCCAGCCCTCTTCGGCATGCTCTTTCAGGATCGAGAACATCATCTCGCCCTTGCGCATGCTGGGTGCGTTTTCAATGTCCCATTCTTCGGCCATCGACAACAGTTCCGCCGGCGTCTTGGCCTTCAGGTCGGCAAGCTTCAAATGTTCAACAGTCATGCAAAAACCCTCTGGCGGCCCCGGGGGCCTGCGCGTCGTCAGCGATGGATCATGAAGCGCGGGTACAGCCGAACGGCCTCGCACCTGCCGCCTCTACGTCCACAGGCGCTCCAAGTCAAGCTGTCAGAACTTTACGATGACAGAGACGACGATGATCACCAAGAGCACCGTCGGCACCTCGTTCATCATCCGGTACTGCCGCCCGCTGATCCTGTTGGTCCCCGCGACAAAATCCTTGCGCCGCAGCATCAGCCAATGGTGAAATCCGGTCATCGCCAGAACACTCGCCGCCTTGGTCCAGGGCCAGACCTCGCTCCAATCCACAATTCCAGGGGTAAACACCAGCGCCAGCCCGAAAATCCACGTCGCAACCGAAGCCGGCCCCATGATCGCGCGCAGCAACCGCCGCTCCATCACCTGAAACATCGCATCGGTGGCCGACCTGGGCTCGACCTGTTCGACATGGTAGACGTACAGCCTGGGCAGATAGAACAGCCCCGCCATCCAGGCCACCACCGCAATCACATGCAGCGCCTTGACCCAGGGATACCAGACCGCCAGCAGATCACTCATCGCCACCCTCCACGCCTCTTCTTCTTAAAGAATAGTTTAGATAAGAAAGGAAGATGATGTTGTAGGGCCTCTGGATAAAGGAACATCCGCTCTTTCCCCCAAAACGACCCCCAGCCTTCAACCCTGTGGACGAAAACAGGCGCCACCCGCAACAAGTCCAAGAATACACATATATAACAACTGTATACGCGAAGCCCGCCGCCACCCCATGGTTCGCCCCTCCGGTATTGGATAACCCGCTTTTGAACAGCCTTGCCCTTGCCAGATCCCCTTGGGGGCAACTGACCCCGACCGCTTGACATCTTCGGCCGGGCCGGGCCTGCTGCAGCGAAAGCCCGACTTGTCCCCGCCGACCCCTACCAGAACAAAACCAGACTACCCACAGGTTCCTCCCCATGCAGCGCCCGCTTCTTCTTGCTTCCGGTTCAACGATCCGCGCCGATCTTCTGCGCGCGGCGGGCCTCAGCGTCACCACCCACCCCGCCCGCATCGACGAAGAGGCCATTCGCCAATCGCTGACGGCCGAGGCCGCCCGGCCCCGCGATGTTGCCGACACCCTGGCCGAGATGAAGGCCGCCCGCATTGCCGACAAGCACCCCGAGGCGCTGGTTCTGGGCTGTGATCAGGTGCTGGAGTTTGATCGGCAGGTCTGGTCCAAACCCGAAACGCTTCTGCAGGCGCGCGACCAGATCCGCGCCCTGCGTGGCCAGACCCACAGCCTTCTGTCGGCCGCCGTCCTGTTCGATCACGGTCAGCCGGTCTGGCGCCATGTCGGACTGGCCCACCTGACCATGCACAAGATATCCGACGCCTATCTTGACGCCTATCTGTCGCGCAACTGGCCGGCCGTTTCCGCTTCGGTCGGCGGTTACAAGCTGGAAGAGGAAGGCGTCCGGCTGTTTTCCGCCATCGAGGGCGATTATTTTACCATTCTGGGGCTGCCGCTCTTGCCGCTCTTGTCCTATCTCGCCCTTCGAGGTTTCATCCCCGCATGACAGACCTTCCCCGCATCCCCCTTGCCGGCGTCATCGGCCATCCGATCGCCCATTCGCGCTCGCCCGCGCTGCATGGCTATTGGCTGAAACGTCACGGCATCAAGGGCCACTACATCCCGATGGATGTGGCCCCGGTTGATCTTGCCGACGCCCTTCAGATGCTGCCGCGTCTGGGCTTTGTCGGCATCAACGTGACCATCCCGCACAAAGAGGCAGTGCTGAAGCTGGCAGATGTGGTCACCGACCGCGCTGCGCTGATCGGGGCGGCCAACACGCTGATTTTCCGCCGCGACGGCAAGGTTCATGCCGACAACACGGATGGCGCGGGTTTCATGGCCAATCTGCGCCAGAACGCTCCCGCCTGGAACCCCGCCGCCGGTCCGGCCGTGGTTCTGGGGGCGGGGGGGGCCGCCCGCGCCGTCATCGCCGCCCTGATCGAGGTCGGCGTCCCCGAGATACGCCTGGCCAACCGCACCCGCCCGCGCGCCGACGCCCTGCGTTCAGACTTCGGCGCCAAGGTTCAGGTCAGCGAATGGGTGCAGGCCGGCAACCTGATGGACGGGGCCGCAACTGTCGTCAACACCACCTCTCTGGGCATGGTCGGCAAGCCCGACCTGCGCGTGCCGCTCGACGCGCTTGACCCCTCGGCTCTGGTCACCGATCTGGTCTACACTCCGCTGAAGACCCGGTTTCTGATCGAGGCCGAGGCTTTGGGCTGCGCCACCGTCGATGGTCTTGGCATGCTCTTGCATCAGGCCGCTCCCGGTTTTGAGCGCTGGTTCGGCCAGCGCCCCGACGTTGACGCTGCGACCCGCGCCGCGGTGCTGGGCGCATGACGGCCTTCCGCCTTGGCCTGACCGGCTCCATCGGCATGGGCAACACCACCACCGCCCGGATCTTTGCCGATCTTGGCGTGCCGGTCTGGGATGCCGATGCCGTCGTGCACCAGCTTTACGTCCCGGGTGGTGCTGCCGTGGCCCCGCTTGCCGCGCTGTGCCCCGCCGCCCAGCAGGGCGGTGCCATCAGCCGCCCCGCGCTGAAAGACTGGATGGCGCGCGACCCTGACGCGCTGACCGCCATCGAATCCGTCGTTCACCCCCTTGTGGCCGCTGACCGCGCGCTCTTTCTGACCCGCGATGACGGGGAAATCCTGCTGCTCGACATTCCGCTTCTGTTCGAAAAGGGTCTGCAGGCCGACCTCGACGCCACCCTTCTGGTCACCGCGCCGCACGATGTGCAACGCGCCCGTGTCCTTGCGCGCCCCGGCATGACCGAAGCCGCTCTTGCCGCCATCCTGGCCCGCCAGATGCCCGATGCCGAAAAGCGCGCGCTGGCCACTCACATCGTCGAAACCCTGTCGCTCGCCTCGGTTCAGGCCTATGTGCGGGCCCTGATCGCCCATATCCGTCAAGGCCGCCCCCATGCGTGAGATCGTTCTGGACACCGAGACCACCGGTTTTGAGCCCTCCGAAGGCCACCGCATCGTGGAAATCGGCGCGTTGGAGTTGTTCAACCACCTGCCCACCGGCCGCACCTATCACCTGTACCTCAACCCCCAACGCATGATGCCGAAAGAAGCCTTCGAGGTGCATGGTCTGGGCGACGATTTCCTGCGTGACAAGCCCCTGTTCGCCGATTGCGCCACGGCGTTTCTGGCCTTCATCGGAGACGCAAAGCTGGTCATCCACAACGCCGCCTTCGACATGAAGTTTCTGAACGCCGAACTTGCCAAGGCCGGCCATCCGTCCCTTCCCTACAGCCGCGCCACCGACACCGTCGCCATGGCCCGGGCCAAATATCCCGGCTCTCCGGCCTCGCTCGACGCCCTGTGCCGCCGCTTTGGCGTCGACAATTCCCGGCGTGAAAAGCACGGCGCGCTTCTGGACAGCGAAATTCTGGCCGAGGTGTATCTGGAGCTGATCGGCGGTCGCCAACCCGATCTGGTGCTGCCCGGGGCCGTGGCACAAACCCGCTCCAAGGACGCCGCCGGCGCCGCGCCCGACGATTGGCGACCCCGTCCGCGCCCCGAACCTCTGCCCTCGCGCCTCACAGACGCCGACCTCGCCGCCCATCAGGACTTTGTCGACAACATGGGCGATACCGCAATCTGGAAACAGCGGCTGACTTAAGGCCGCCCCGCGCCTTTGCCCAAACGACAAGGGCCAGCCCACCGGCCGGCCCCCAAAACCATCCTTCTTGAAGCCGCTCAGTTTACCGCCGTCGCCGGGGCCTGTGCCTGTGCCTGAACCCGCCGCGCCACTTCCTGACGGTAAAGCTGCAGGAAATCGACCGTGTCGACATTCAGCGCCGGAAAGCCCCCGTCGCGCGTCACATCCGAAATGATCCGCCGCACAAAGGGAAACAGCATGCGCGGGCATTCGATCATCAGGAACGGGTGCAGTTGTTCCTCGGGCACATTCTCGATCAGAAACACGCCGCCATATTCCAGCTCAAGCAGGAACAGCGTCTCGCCGTTGGTCTTGTTCTTGTTGGTGACCTTGAACTTGGTGGTCACGTCATATTGATTGTCCTGCGCCCGCTTGCGCGCATCCAGAGACACCCCAACCTGCACATCGGGCTGGACATCGCTGGACGTCAGGCCCTTCTGTGCGACAAGGTTTTCAAAGGACATGTCGCGGATGAATTGCGCCAGCACCTGCATGCGTATCTGCGGTGTCCCGCCGTTCTCTTCAGCCATTTCCGGTCTCCTCACCAGTCCTTGGATCAGGCGCGTTCCTATCAGGTCCGCGTCATGGCCTCAAGGACGAGTCCAGCCGGAAGCCTTGGGTTTTTCCGGCCCCGCTTCGGGGTTTTCGAAAAATTCGCCGTCGATGACAGCTTCGTCCGGGCGACAAGTCGCAGACCCGGGGCCGGTGGTGAGGTTGATGATGAGCTCGCGATTTGCCGCGCGAATGCGTTGCATCACGTCGCGGTAGAGCTCGAGCTCCATCGATGGCCGGCCCGTGGCCGGGTCGCGCACATGGATGTGCACCACCGCCGCACCGGCCGCGGCCGCCGCCAGGCATTCCTGGGCGATGTGCTCG
>JANMJC010000484.1:0-2271 GCA_031371185.1 Paracoccaceae bacterium
GATCGAGCGCGGGCTGTTCGACGCCGAGATGGTACCGGAAGAGTTGACGCAGGTTCGCATGGGGAAGATCGTGAAGGACAAGTATCCGCATATGGACGATCACGATCAGGAAGCGGTGCGGCAGCACGCAGTCGCGGCCCTGAACCTGACGCAGAAAGCCAAAGAGTTAGCCCTATCCGGCAATGACCCGGAACGGACGGGCAGCATGGCCCTGATTGACGGTGTCAGGAAGTTCATGAACGTCCGGGATCTGGACATCGACCTGATTGATCGCATCAACCCGTTCGGCGAGGCCTATGCGATCCTTGCCAAGACAATGAGCGAGGAAAGCCTCAAGCGCGTGGCGGCGGTCATCTCGGCCAAAAAGGTGAACCTGACGCCAGAAGAGGCACGCGATCTTGCCAGGCGGGCCTTGAAATTCAAGCAGGAGCGAGGCCGCCTGCCGTCAATTACCTCGATGGACGCTTGGGAAAAGCGTATGGCAGAAGGCGTCGCATTCCTTGCCCGCATGAGAGCTGAAGCTGCACATGGGTGATTTTACTGACGACGATGATGCCCTATTGGCCGAACTTGGCGTTGAGATCGAGGCCAAGCGGGTCGGTTCACGCACGCCGCAGCAGGAACGTATCATCGCAGGGTTTGAAGACATCCAGCGCTTCGTGGAAGAACATGGCCATGCCCCGCGGCATGGAGAGGGGCGAGACATTTTCGAACGGCTGTATGCGGTTCGGCTGGATCGTCTTGCGCAACTGCCAGAATGCCGCGACCTTGTCGCCCCCCTCGATCATCAAGGATTGCTGAACGGTCAGGCATCATTCCCTGCTGATGTGACAGATGAGCGGGACGACGATGCCTTGCTTGCAGAACTTGGTGTCGACAGCGATCTGTCCGAAATCACAGAACTGCGTCATGTCCGGTCCAGTGCCGAAAAGCGGGCGGCCGAGGAAATCGCCAACCGCGAACGGTGCGAAGACTTCGCCAGCTTCAAGCCGTTGTTTGAGCAGATTCAGCGCGATCTGGATCAGGGCATTCGGACTGCCCGGAGGTTTGAACGGAAATCAGAAATCGAAGCGGGCCGTTTCTTCATCCTTGGCGGGCAGAAGGCCTATGTCGCTGAAAAGGGGAAAGTCGAAATCAACGCCAGCGGCAACTCGGACGCACGCCTGCGCGTGATCTTTGACAACGGCACTGAAAGCAACCTCCTGATGCGGTCGCTGCAAAAGGCTCTGACATCCGATGAGGCAGGCCGCCGCATCGACGACCCCATTGCAGGGCCGCTGTTCGCCGACCAGCCTCAGGACGGCGACCATGCCAGCGGCACGATCTATGTGCTTCGCAGCAAGTCCGACCATCCGATGGTCGCTGCGCATCGCGAACTTGTTCACAAGATCGGGGTCACAGGCAACGGCGTGAAGCAGCGGATTGCAGGTGCAAGCATGCAGCCGACCTTCTTGTTGGCGGATGTCGAGGTGGTCGCCACATATGAGCTATTCAATATCAACCGGTCGAAACTCGAGAACCTGATCCATCGGATTTTCGAACCCGCTCGATTTGATGTGGAGATCCTTGACCGCTTCGGTCGCCCCGTCGTGCCGCGAGAATGGTTTATGGTGCCGCTCTTTGTGATTGATGAGGCTGTCGAGCGCATCAAAGACCGGACCATCGTGAACTACCGTTATGATCCGGCTTCGGCCCAGCTGGTCAAGCAAGCGCCCTGACACCCCCCTGGCATGGTTCCTCCCCGGCCCTGCTTGTATGCGGGGGGGCGCAGCGCGGCATTTCGCTAAAACGACGCCGGCCAGCCATCGGCGACAGCCGGGGATACCTTCCCGGGCCGCGTCGATCCTGACGCTCGGCGCGGCGCGGGTTCTGGCCCCGCCGCACGCCGTCGTCACCGAAGGTCGGACGCAGCCGAGCAATGTCAGGCCAGCACTTCCCCTTGGCGAGCCTTGATCCGTGTCGCCGTCCGCCGTTCCCCGCTGTGCGGCAGGTGCAACGCGTCGGGGAAGCCTGCGGCGCGGTCTGCGTCCCGGGCGCCTGATCGGGGCCGACCGGTTTCGCGACATTCCGCCTTGCGGCCAAGCCGGGGAAGTTCAGGCCCCCCGACCGCCGGGGTTCATGGTCGAGGCCAGGCTCAACCCTCCATCACTGACCAGTACGGAACCCGTCGTGTTCAGATTGTCCGGAGAAGCGAGGAAGGCCACGTCCCGCGCAACCTCTTCGGGCCGAATGAGGCGATGGGCGGGGATGGCCTTGCGCGTCCGCTCCGCC
>JANMJC010000425.1:0-4485 GCA_031371185.1 Paracoccaceae bacterium
AAATAGGCCGCCATTTCCTTGCCGTTGACGGTGACCTTGCCCGAACCGGGCTTGACCCAGACGCGGGCGACGGCGTTCTTGCGCTTGCCGGTCGCATAGGACCGGCCCAGCTTGTCACGGACCTGCACCCGCACCGGCGCCATCGACACGACGGCGGGCGAGGAGGGCGCCGCAGCGGAAACGGCCGATTTCAGATCGTCGAGAGATTTGATGTCGGACATGGTCATTCGCTCCGGGTGTTCTTCGGGTTCAGGACTTTGACATCCAGAACGGTCGGTTGCTGAGCTTCGTGCGCATGGGTGGCGCCTGCGTAAACGCGCAGGTTGGTCATTTGCTGACGGCCCAGACGGTTGCGGGTGATCATCCGCTCCACCGCTTTTTCCACCACGCGCTCGGGATGGTTGCCTTCCAGCACCTGCCGCGCGGTACGGAACTTGATCCCGCCCGGGTGGTTGGTGTGCCAGTAATAGCGTTTGTCTTCGCGCTTGTTGCCGGTCATCTGCACCTTGTCGGCGTTGATGACGATGACATTGTCACCCATGTCCATGTGGGGGGTGAAGGTCGGCTTGTGCTTGCCGCGCAGCAAAGAGGCGACGATCGTGGCGAGACGGCCCAGAACAACGCCTTCGGCGTCGATCAGGATCCATTTCTTTTCGATGTCCGCCGGAGTAGCGGTGAAGGTTTTCATCATTGACCCAATGAGGTTGAAGCGAGGCCGCAGGCCCCGGGCTTGGATGGCGGCTTATCGCGCAATGCCGGCGTCGGGTCAAGGGCGTGAGGCAAGATATAAGTGTTGTAATTCAAGATGTTGAATAATGCGGTATTATTTTACCCCAACTATTTCAGGATCGGCGGCCGTTCGGGGTCGGTGCCCGGGCCCGCGCGACGGGGCAATGGGGCGGCCGCGGTGCGCGGTGCGGGCCAGTCGAACCGCTTGCCGCCCTCGGGCCAGGTGTCGGCCTCGGCAAAGGCGATGTCCACCACGCGCCCGGCCAGTTCGGCAAAGCGCAGGGCCTCGCCCACCGATTGCGCAAGGGCCGCCTGCCCCGCCTCATGCGCGCCCGACAGGATCAGGAACAGCCCCTTGCCCCGGGCATAAAGCCGCGCCTCGGCCGCTTGGCCCGCCCAGGAGGCCGGAGCGCTGGCCATCACCGCATCAAAGACCGCCGCCGCCTGCGCATCCGGGGCGGTCAAGTTGTCAAACCCGCCGCGCTGCGCTGTCAGCGACCCTGCCAGAAGGTCGGTCAGCCAGACCATGGCACTGGGCGGAAACAACTGCTCGCTGTGCAGGCCCGACCCCAGGTTCAGGCCCAACCCCAAGCCTTCGCCGGCCAGAAGCTGCGCCAGCACCCGGCCCGGCAATTCGGCATAGGGCAAGGGCCCCTGCCCCAGGGCCGCCAGATCCTCTTCGCGTTCAAAGGCCAGAACCACCGGCCCCTCCTGCAACTCGAACACCCGTGGCGACAGAGTTTCGCCTTCGGCCTCGGTGTCCAGCAGCATCAGAAGCGGCGTGTCGGCCAGAAGCCGGAAGAATTGCAATCGCCCGGTTTCAGGTTCTTGCAGCATCAGAAGGGCGGCGGATTCCAGAGGGGTGGGCATCTACGGGCTCTTTGCGGTTCGGGGCATGTCTGCCCTAATTCGCCCCGCCCCCCCAGACAAGGACCGATTTCATCCCGACCGGGGGCGACGGGGGCGAAGGCCGCCGGGCACGGGCCTTTTCAAGCCGGACGCAGGCGGGATTGAAGGTGCTGTCGACGCAGGATATGAAAAAGGAACACCAAGAGGGCCCCCAGGGATGTACCGCATTTCGCCTTTCGTCCGGTATTTCGCAGCCGCCTTGCTGTCGGGGGTGGCCGTGGCGACGGCCTGGGTCAATCTGTCCCCGGAAACCTATTACGACCTTGTCGAGTTCCGCCTGTTCGATCTGCCCCTGCCGGTCTGGCTGCTGCAATCCCCGCCTTCGGTGACCCTGCTGTCGCTGGTCTCGACCTTGCTGATGCCGCTGTTCTTCTTCTTTCTGGGCAAGGAACTTTGGGAGGCGCTGATCCTTGAACGCGGAGCCCTGACCCTGTCGCGCCATCCCGTCCTGCCCTTCGGGGCCTTCGTGGGCTCGGCCCTTGGGGCGGTTGCGGTCTGGCTGGTGGCGGTGGTGCTGGTCGATCCCCTCGGCGAGGCGGGCCTGCGGGCGGGTTGGGCCACCGGGATCGGGTCGGATGTGGTACTGTGCTATGTGATCGGTCGCATCGTCTTTGGCCGCGCCCATCCGGCGCTGCATTTTCTGTTGTTGCTGACCGTGGGGCAGGACGTGGTGGCGCTGTGCGCGGCGGCCCTTGCGGCCCCGCTGGACGGCCTGCATCTGGCTTGGGCGCTGATGTCTCCCGTGGCGGCCATCGGGGTCTGGATGCTGTACGGACGCCACGCCCGCGCCGACGCCAGCGAGGTCGAACACCAGCGCGCGACCGCCCTTTGGCCCTATGCGGTGGCGGGCTTTCTGTCCTGGGCCGGGCTGTCGCTGGCGGGGTTTCCGCCCGAACTCGGCCTTTTGCCGATCATACCCGCCGTGCCCCGCGCCCTGCGCAGTTTCGGCATCTTTGCCGAGGCCGAGGGTCTGCTGCATGATCCGCTGAACCGGATCGCCACCCTGTTGATCTGGCCGATCACCGCCAGCCTGTTCCTGTTCGGTCTGGCCCGGGGCGGGATCGATTTTTCGGCCTTTGGCCCGGGTACTCAGGTGGTCCTGGCGACCTTGTGGCTGGGCAAGCCGCTCGGGCTACTGGCGGGGGCCAGCCTGGCCCTGACCTTTGGCGGCGGCAAGCTGCCCGAGGGCCTGCGCCTGTCGGATCTGGTGCTGATCGCCCTGATCACCGCCTTCGGCTTCACCGCCCCGGTGACGGTGCTTGACCTGACCCTGCACGGCGGCATTGCCAGTGCCGAGGCCCGTCTGGGCTTGGCCCTGTCGGTGCTGGGGGCGGGCTTTGCCATGCTTCTGGCGCTGATCGGGCGCCGCCGTCGTTCACAATAGGGCGACAATGGCATTGCGGGGACATAATTCCCCCATTTTTCGCATGGAATGTAGCGGATAACAGCGGCATAGTCGCGGCAGGGCGGTCCGCGGGGTCAGGGTCGTTCGGAATTGTTAGGGTTTCGCCTGTAGACCGGGATGCAACCCGGGCCAGACCGCCCGAGGGCCCGGCGAAAGGACAGCGCCCCGCAGGGGGCCCAAGGCAGATGATCGAATTCGCCAATGTCAGCAAATCCTTTGCCACCAAGGCCGGGCGCAAGGTGATCCTTGACCGCGCCTCGTTCCGCGTCGACCTTGGCAATTCCCTTGGCATCCTTGCCAAGAACGGCTCGGGCAAGACCACGATCATCAACATGATGGCGGGGCTGGAAAAGCCCGACGAAGGCACGGTCACCCGCACCTGCCGCGTGTCGTTTCCTCTGGGGTTCATGGGGGGGGTCGTCTCCAAGCAGACCGCCACCGAAAACAGCCGCTACATCGCCCGGCTTTACGGGCTGGACCCCGATTATGTCGAAAGCTTCTGCCGTTGGCTTTGCGCCATCGGGGAATATTTCGACATGCCTTTGGGCACTTATTCCTCGGGGATGCGCGGGCGCTTCAATTTTGCGCTGATGCTGGCGCTCGAGTTCGAGATTTACCTGATCGACGAAGGCATGCCGTCAACGACCGATGTCGAATTCAACCGCAAGGCCGGTGCCGTGTTGCGCGAGCGGCTGGCCAGTGCGACGGTGATCGTGGTGTCGCATCAGGCGGCGACGCTGGAAAAATTCTGCAAGTCGGCCGCCGTGCTGCGCAATGGCCAGCTTTACATGTTCGACACCCTGGAAGAAGCGAAACGCCTGTATGACTACCAAGCTTAGCGTCAACCGTTACCGCACCCGCCCGCCCGAAACGCGCGAGCCTTTGCCGCGTCCGGCCCAGGCCCGTCCGGGTCCGGCGATCTTTTCGGGAAAGCCCGAAGATGCCTTCACCTCCGATGTCACCGATGACGGTTTCGGATCGGAACCCTTCGCCACCGCCCGCGGTCCGGGCGCCGCGGCGAAATCTTCGCCTGCCTCTGCCGTCGCCGCCCCGTCGCACGACACCCCGCAGGCCGGCAGCGAACTTGACGCGATCCGGCGCGAAGGCATCACCGGGCGCCAGTTGCGCATGGCGCGTCGGCTGGCGCAAAAGCATGGCCTGCCCGCCACCTCGGATTTCGATGCGATCCGGCTTTTGCGCAAGGCGGGCATCGACCCGATGCAGAAATCCTCGGTCATCGGTCTGGTCGCGGGCGAGGAGGACGACGGCGACGACCCCGAAGACCTGCTGGCCTCCGAGGCCGCGCAACCCGCGATGGCGGGCTCTGGCCCGCAGACCGCCAAACCGCTGCAGGGTGCGGCGGGCTCACGCGCGCTGGCGCTGACACCGGGCGATGGCGTGCGCCTGCCCCAGACCATCAAGCCGGTTCAGGTGCCCTCGAC
>JANMJC010000480.1:0-4712 GCA_031371185.1 Paracoccaceae bacterium
GGTGGGGGGCGGCGCCGGCTAACCTGTGGGGCTTGGGGCTCTCCGGGGGGGGTCCTCCCCCGGGTGATCGGGGCGGCTTGCTTACATAACGTGACAGCCGCCCGCGAAACTACAACCCCTTGGAGACATAGGTCTTGGCGACCCGGTCGATGGCCACGATATAGGCCGCAACCCGCAGATCCTCGACATCGGGACGCCCGTGCCAGATGGCGCGCATCGACTGGTAGGCGGTGCGCATCGTGTCATCCAAGCCCGAGCGGACCAGCGCCAATTCGTCCGAGCCTTGCAGGAACTTTTCCTTGAAGCCCTCGGTCAGCGACCAGCCCAGATGCTCGTCGGACGACAGCCGCTCCAACTCCTGCACCAGAATGCGCGAGCGGCCCTCTTCGGCGCGGCGCTGCATGCGACCGAAACGGATGTGCGACAGGTTCTTGACCCATTCAAAGTAGGACACCGTGACCCCGCCCGCATTGGCGAACATGTCGGGAATGATGACGCAGCCCTTCTTGCGCAGGATCTCGTCGGCGCCAAAGGTGATCGGGCCATTGGCGGCTTCCACGATCAGCGGCGCCTTGATGCGGGCGGCGTTGCCAAGATGGATCACCCCCTCCAGCGCGGCCGGGATCAGCATGTCGCACGCGGTCTCCAGCACCGAAGCGCCGTCCGCCACATGACGGCCCTTGGGATAGTCGGCCAGCGCGCCGCCATGCCGGTTCATCCACTGGCGCAACTCTTCAATGTCGATGCCGGTGTCATCGACAATCGCACCGTCGCGTTCGATGACCGCGACGATCTTTGCGCCGTCTTCGACCGACAGGAACTTGGCGGCGTGATAGCCCACGTTGCCAAGCCCCTGCACCACGATGCGCTTGCCCTCCAGCCCGCCCGAAAGCCCGGCCTTGGCCACATCTTCCTTGTGGCGGAAGAATTCCTGCAAGGCGTATTGCACGCCGCGCCCGGTCGCCTCGACCCGGCCCTGAATGCCGCCCGCATGGGGCGGCTTGCCGGTGACGCAGGCCTTGGCGTTGATGTCGGTGGTGTTCATCCGCGCGTATTGGTCGGCGATCCAGGCCATTTCACGCTCGCCGGTGCCCATGTCGGGGGCGGGCACGTTCTGGGCCGGATGGATCAGGTCGCGCTTGATCAGCTCATAGGCAAAGCGCCGGGTGATCTGTTCCAGCTCGTGTTCGTCCCAGACCCTCGGATCAATGCACAACCCGCCCTTTGACCCGCCAAACGGCGCTTCGACCAGCGCGCATTTGTAGGTCATCAGGGCCGCGAGCGCCTCGACCTCGTCCTGATTGACGCCAAGCGAATAGCGGATGCCGCCCTTGACCGGCTCCATGTGTTCGGAATGGACCGAGCGGTAGCCGGTGAAGGTTTCGATCTTGCCGCGCAGGCGGACGCCGAAGCGCACGGTGTAGGTGGAATTGCACACGCGGATCTTTTCTTCCAGACCCGGCCCCAGATCCATCAGCGCGGTGGCGCGCTTGAACATGAGGTCAACGGATTCGCGGAAGCTGGGTTCACCGGCAACGGACATAGATCTCTCCCTCGGGCCTTGGGTTTTTTCTGGCGGTTTCTGGCAATCTTCGGGCGCTCTCAACCGCCCTGCCCTTCCCTAGCGACAAGACCGCCAAAATACACCTGAAATTAACCGGCGAGTTGCAGCGTTCTGCGCGAAATGTGATTCGCCGATGCCCGATCTGCGCCATTCCGGCGAAAGAAAGGCAGTGTCAGCGTTCGCGGATTCGCGACAGTCCAAGGCCC
Source organism: Paracoccaceae bacterium (assembly GCA_031371185.1). Taxonomy (GTDB): domain Bacteria; phylum Pseudomonadota; class Alphaproteobacteria; order Rhodobacterales; family Rhodobacteraceae; genus CAIYZT01. The sequence continues at coordinate 1,771 of JANMJC010000480.1, forward strand.
CTGCGCTGGTCGTTTCCAAGGACCCCGGCTTTGCCCCGACTTCCACCCCTTTGCCTTGATCTTGCCACAATCCGATCTCAGTCCGGACCTTGCCATGTTCAAAAGGCGGTCGGTTTGCGGCGGCATTTGGGCAGATCAACGAGGTGCTTCCATGTCCGTTACGTCTAACACCGATCAAAAGCTGGTCAGATTTCAGCGCAGCGAAAACGGCTCGATGACCGTGTTCGCGCTGGTCCTGTTCGTGCTGATGATCATGATGGGCGGGCTGGCGGTTGATCTGATGCGCTATGAAGACACGCGCGTGACCCTGCAGCAGACGCTGGACCGCTCGACCCTTGCGGCGGCCTCGATGACTCAGACCAAGGATGCCGAAGGCGTGGTGCGCGACTATTTCGCCAAGGCCGGGCTTTCCAGCCAGTTGGACGGGATCACCGTGACACAATCTGCCGTCTACAAATCGGTCGTGGCGCGTGGCCTCGCGGAAAGCCCGTCGTATTTCATGCAGTTCATGGGCATCGACAAGATGGATGTTCATGCCGTCTCGGGCGCCGAACAGGGCACCAGCAATCTTGAAATCGTGCTGGTGCTGGACGTGTCGGGGTCGATGAGCGGGACAAAGATCGCGGCCCTGCGCTCCTCGGCCAACGAATTCGTCGACACCATGCTGGACAACGATCCCTTTGGCCGCATCTCGATCGCCGTGGTGCCTTACAACGCGCAGGTCAACCTGGGCTCGGTGGTGCGGGCCAAGTTCCAGGCGGTCAATGTGCACGGCGTGACCAATATCGACTGTCTGGAACTGCCCGACGCGGCCTATGCCACGCCCGCTGTGCCGCTGAACCTGAACCTGCCGATGATGGCCTATGCCGACCTTTACGGTGGCACGTCCTATGTCAACGCGGCGGTCTCGACCACCGGCGGCAGTGCCCTGCCCAATTTCGCCAGCAGCTTTTGCCGCCCGAACCAGGAAAACATCGTGCGCCTGCCCAGCCAGGACAAGGCCACGATCAAGGCCCGCATCACCGCGCTGACCGCAGGGGGCAACACCTCGATCACCCTGGGCATGAAATGGGGCATGACCCTGCTGGACCCCGAGATGCGCGCGACCTTCGCCGCTTTCGGCAACGAGGGAGCGATGTCGCCCGCCCTGTCGGACCGTCCCTATGACTACACCGACGCCAATGCGGAAAAGGTGATCATCCTGATGACCGACGGCGAACATGTGGCCCATGACCGGATCACGGATCCCTACAAGACCGGCGCTTCGCCGATCTACCGGGCGACCGACGGTTCTTACTCGGTCTATCATGCCGGCGTGGCGGGCGTGAACAAGTACTGGGTGCCGCATCTGGGGATCTGGCAGGCGTCCGCCTTTGGCGCCGGTGCCGCGCAGCAGGATTGGGCGAACATCTGGGCCCGCCTGAAGGTGAATTACGTCGCCTGGCAGTTCTACGGCCGCGCTCTGGGGGGCAACAACTGGAACGCCGAGGTCGCCGCCTATAACGCCGCCCGGGCCTCGATGGTCGCACAGTGGAAGACCGCGCCGCAGATGGACACGATGCTGCAGACCACCTGCAATCAGGCCCGCGACAACAAGGTGATGGTCTACGGCATCGCGTTTCAGGCCCCGCTGGAGGGGCGGACCCAGATCGAGAATTGCGCGACCAACACGGGCTATTACTTTGATGCCGGAGATGGGCCCAAGCTGCGCGCGGCTTTCCGTCAGATCGCCACCAATCTGACCCAGCTTCGCCTGACCCAGTAGCAAGGCGGTGGTCCTGTCATGACCGTGAAACCCCTGACAGGTCCGGCCGCAACGACCACCCCGGCGCTGCGCCCCCTGCCCCGCAGCGACCTCAGTTTCCCCAAGAAACCAGATTTCCACCGCGGGACAGACACAATTTCGCCATTGGCTTTCGCAATAACCTTCCAACGGGAAATGTCTGTGCGGGTTCCGGATCCAGAGCTTGCGCGGCGGAAAGTGGTGGAAGATCATGCAAATGCTTGCAGGCCGGAACGGCATCAAGGCTCAAACAGCAGTTTCCTTCGTGGGCAGGGCAAGGCGCTTTGCCGCGTCCGAGGACGGCAACCTGACCATCTTCGGTCTGATGATGGCCGCGCTGATGATCGCCTTTGGCGGGCTTGCGGTGGACATGATGCGGTATGAAGCCACCCGCGCCGCGCTGCAGAACACGCTGGACCGCTCGGCGCTGGCTGCGGCCTCGTTTTCCCAAACCCTGGTACCCGAAGACGTCGTGACCGATTACTTCGACAAGGCCGGCCTGTCCGATCAGCTTGTCGGCGTGACCGCGACCCAGGGTCTGAATTTCCGCCGCGTCGAGGCCCGGGCCGAAGCCGACACCCTGCCGTTCTTCCTGAACATGGTCGGTCTGCAGCAACTGCACGTCGCCGCCTCCAGCGCGGCCGAGCAGCGCATCACCAACGTCGAGGTGATGCTGGTGCTGGACGTGTCCGGGTCGATGGGGTCGAACAACAAGTTGACCAACCTCAAATCGGCGGCAAGCGAATTCGTCTCGACCGTCCGCCAGAACGACATCGAGAACAAGATCTCGATCGGCTTGGTTCCGTTCAACAGCAACGTGAACCTCGGGCCCGATCTTATCGCGAAATTCAACGCGACCCATCAGCATGGCGTGGTCAATGTGAACTGCGTTGACCTGCCCCCGGCGGCCTTCAACGCAACCGTCCCGCTGACGCTGGCCCTGCCGATGACCTCGATTGCGGATACCGCATCGAATTCTTCGGGCTCGGGCTGGACGACCAGCAACCGCGCGCCGGCGACCTCGATGCCGGCCTGCGAGAACAACACCGACACCGTTGTGCGGCTTCCGGCCCAGAACGTCACCACGCTTCAGTCGCAGATCAATGCCCTAGATGCCAACGGCTATACCTCGATCAACGTCGGAATGTTTCCCCGCCAA
>JANMJC010000543.1:0-7082 GCA_031371185.1 Paracoccaceae bacterium
GGCCGGGATGCGCCTTGGGGACGGCACGGGCGGAACACTGGTTGAGCTTTGTGGCAGTGACGGGCCGGTGCAGGTCGATCTGCCCGGCGGCAGCCCCGCGCCCCCGGTGCCGGACCGCTCCTGCCCGGTCTGCCTGGCGCATAACGCGATCGGCCCGATCGACCCCGGCGCAGGGCCCGCGGCGCCGGCGCGCTTTCACATGGTGCGGCTCGCCCTTCAACCTGACCTTGCAACGCCGCGCCCTGTCCGTCTGGGGCCCCAGGGGCGCGCACCTCCTGTCCTGATCTGACCGGCACCGTCAATTCAGGCTCAGATCAAGAGGTTTCCCATGCGATCCTTTCCCACGACCCTTGCCGCCCTTGTCGCGGCTGCTTTCCTTGTAACGTCGGCTCTTGCCCAGGAAAACGCCCAGGGGCTTTACGTTCACGATCCCTATGCCCGCGTCATGTCTGGTTCTGGCGGTACGGGGGCGGTGTTTTTCATGCTGCACAACCACGGGGATACAGATGTCATCCTGACCGGGGTCAGCACCGAGGCGGCCGCCATGGCCGGGCTGCACACCCACTCCGAATCTGCCGACGGCATGATGCAGATGAAAGTCATCGAGGGTGGCATCGCGCTGCCCGCCGGGTCCGAACATGCCTTTACCCGGGGCGGCGACCATATCATGCTGATGGGCCTGCACGCGGCGCTGAAACCGGGAGAGGTGATCACCCTTACCCTGACTTTTGACGGGGCCGACCCGTTGACCTTTGATGCGGTCATCGACAACGACCGCGCGCCCGAAATGGAGATGGGGGCGGGTGATCCTGCCGCAACCGCGCACAGCCACGACCCCGCCGCCGCGCATTCCCCCTGACCGGCGGGGCCGCGCGGGGGCCCGGTTCGACGTTTCCGAACCCCCCCTTGTCCCTTGATACGGCCGGGGGTGACGGGGTTTGGCGCAGGGCGCCCCGGGGGAAGGTGGCATTGCCAGACTGGCGCGGCCCAGTCCGGCTGGCCCAGTCCGGCTGGCCCGGTTCGGTTGGCCCGGTCCGGTTGGCCCGGTCCGGCTGGTCCTGCCTTGGGGCGGACCAGACCCGCGCCTGCCGGAATTTCCGGGAGTATCCGGCCTGCCCGTCGCCGTCTGACCCCGCCCGAGCTTCAACATGGCCCAACGCCGTCCCGATGCCTGGCAAACTGACGCTTTACTCGGCCTTCCAAGCTGTGGTCATGATATCCGGGCCGCAGAATGACAGGAGAGGATGGGCCGCTGCGGCCCGTTCCGATAATGATGACCCTTAGCCCCGTTTTCGTTCCCGACGCCCTGAGTGGGCCCGACTGTGACCGGCTGATCGCGCTGGCCCAGACGCGGCCTTTGCGCGACGCGGGCCTTGTGAAAGGCACCACCGCCCATCAGATCCGCCGCGCCGATATCGCCTGGGTCGATGATCTGCCGCAGGCCGCCTGGGTCATGGACCTGATGATCGCCCAGGTTGCGCGCGTCAACCGCGAGCGTTTCGGCTTTGATCTGACCGATTTCGGGGAAAGCGCCCAGATCGCCCGCTATGGGGCCGAGCGCGAGGGCCATTTCGACTGGCACGCCGATATCGGCGCGGGTTCCTGGGCGGCCCGACGCAAGTTGACCATCGTGGTGCAACTGTCCGATCCCGCCGATCATGCCGGCGGCACGCTGGATTTGCGCGCCGACAGCGCCATCACCTCTGCCCCGCGCCAACGGGGTCTGGCCACCGTTTTCCCGGCCTTTGTTCTGCACCGCGTCACCCCGCTTACCCAGGGCACGCGCTGGTCTCTGACGCTGTGGGCCCATGGTCCGGCCTTTCGGTAAGACGCGAATACTCGGTGAAGATTCCTGCCCTGCCAAGGCTTGACCCAAACCGCCCCCCGCGTCAGGATCGGCCAGCAAAAGGAGGCTTGGATGAAAACACCTTGGCATATCTGGGTTGTCGGCCTTGCCTCGCTGATCTGGCACGCGCTTGGCGCCTTTGACTATGTGATGAGCCAGACCCGCAACGCCAACTACCTGGCGATGATCCCCGACGATGTGCGCCCGCAGATGATCGCCTATCTGGACGCCTATCCGCTGTGGGCTTCGGCCGCCTGGGCCTTCGGGGTCTGGGGGGCGGTGCTGGGTTCGGGTCTGATCCTGCTGCGCTCGCGTCATGCGGTCACTGCCTTGTGGGTGTCGATGGCGGGTCTGCTTGTCAACACCGCCAACACCTATCTGATTTCGGACACCAATCTGGAGATGATGACCAATTCCGCCGCCAAGGTGTTCAGCCTTGGCATCTTTGCGGTTCTGGCGCTGGTGCTGGTCTACGCCATCCGCCAGCGCGGCCTGGGTCGGCTGACCTGACGCGATGAAGGCCCCCACCGACCGCACCCGCCTGCGCCGGGTGGCCGAAAAGGCCGCCTATGACAGCGAAACGATCAACGCCATTCTGGACGCGATGCCGCTGGCCCATGTCGGCTATGTGATGAACGGCGCGCCGGTGGTCATCCCGACCCTGCAATGGCGCGAGGGGGACCGGATCTATTGGCACGGATCGGCGGCGTCGCGCAGCCTGAAGGCGGGCAAGGCGGCGCAGGTCTGCGTGACGGTGACGCTGACCGATGCCATGGTCCTGGCGCGTTCGGGTTTCGAACATTCGGTCAACCACCGCTCGGTCATGGTGTTCGGGCAGGCCGAACCGGTGACCGACCCCGCCGCCAAGGCCCGTCATCTGCAAGCGATGATCGAGGGGCTGTTTCCGGGCCGCTGGCCGCAATTGCGCCCGATGACAGATCAAGAGATGAAGGCCACCGGCCTGTTGTCGCTGCCCCTGACCGAGGCGTCGGCCAAGGTGGCGACCCATGCGCCCGGCAGCACCGATGCCGAGGCTGACCGCGACTGGCCGGTCTGGGCCGGGCTGTTGCCGATGTCGCAGGCGATGGGTGCGCCGATTCCGGCCCCCGATCTGCCGCAGGGCGTCACCTTGCCCGCCCATGCCGCGAACTATCGTTTTGGCCGGAAATCCTGAGCCGCGTCACGGCGCTGCGACTGCGGCATCGCTCCGACACCCTGCGAAGCCGGGTCTGTTTCCTTGCCCCCTATCCGGCGCGAGGCGGGCCGGGCACTGGCCTTTCGTGGGGGCGGTTGCGAGGGCAGAATGGAAAGGCAGTTCCATGACGGGTGAGCCTGTTCTCAAACGCCGGCGCAATAGGCCTCGGCCTGGGATCCAAAGACCTTGTAGCGGTCCCAGAAGGCATCGTCGCTTCGGGTCTTGGAAAGCCAGACGTCATTGGCCTTGTCCGGGTCATCAAAGAACTTGGCCGCGCGGCGCTGATCCGATCCGCCCAGGGTCTGGTCGGCAACCTGCTGGATGCAACTGCAAACCGCCCGGTTCGCGGCGTCGCGATCGGACTGCATGCAGGCCCGCTCGATCGGTCCGGCATGGGCGGCGCCAAGGGACATCGACAGGAAAAGGGCCGCAAGGCCGGTGGCTGCGAAAGTGGGTTTCATGCTCTTCCTCGTTCGCCTGCCGCGTGGATAGTCCTGCGCGACAGGTCATTTGTTTGGTCAAATATGACGATTCGCACAAGATTTTTCAATCACTTGATGCGTCTGCGCAGGAAAAGGTCACACCCACAATCCACGGTAGCCAAGGGGTACAAGCCCCCCAAATGCGGGGGGGTAGACTTGGGAAAAGGCAAGGGGGCATGGGACGGGGCCGAAAGGGACGAGGATTCTCGGGCTGGAATCAGCGAAAACCCCGGGCGGCGAAGCGGCGCTTCGGTCGGGTCTGACGGAGGGCTCGGGCATCCACCCGCGCCTTGGCCGTCCGGGCCCGCGCCTTTCCTCGGACCCGGCGGCCCGGCACGGTGACCCGGTCAAACCCAACGGTCGCGGACCCTGCGCCGGGCCGCGGCGCGCGCCCCGCCGATGGCTGCTTCCGCTCGTGGCCCCCTTGACACCTGACCGACCCGCGAAGGACAAGATGCCAGCGTGCTGCCTGGCCCCGGTTCGAATTCGGTCGGACCGGACCGGGGTGGCCGACCGATCCCGCCTGCGAGAGGTGTCAAGATGGAAACCCACGGGCCCGCCGTTTCGTCTCCCGGGTGGCGCCTTGCCGGGCCGGTCGGCCATCCAGACCTGCCGGGCCGGAGCCCGACCCGCGACGCCGATCCTTCGGTGATCGGCCTGCCCATTGACCGGAAGGCCATCAAGGGGGCGGACATCGCGCAGGGGCCAGGGTCGCGGCGCAATGGTTTCAGAAGGCTGCGGAGGGCACAGCCCGCCGCGTTGACCGCCCCCGGCCTCCTTGGGCCTGCGGTCGGCGGCTGTCGCGTGAGCGTGGTGCAAGCCGACCCTTGCGAATTTGCTGACCGGCCCCGGACCTGCGCCGGCGGGGAGGTGATCTGCCCGCCGATCGCCCCCTCGGGCACCACGGCTCATCGCAACCTCGCCACGCTGTTCAAACGCCGCTGCCGGCAGGCCGCGGGGCGGTGATGAAGCGACTGGTCATCTTCGACTGTGACGGCGTGCTGATCGACAGTGAAATCATCTCGGCGCGGATGCTGATCGAAGAGGTGGCCCAATTGGGCGTCCAGATCGACCTGACCTATGTCGCCCGCCACTTTCTGGGGCGGTCCTATCCCACCGTGATGGAAACCATCCGCCGCGACTTCGGGCTGGATCTGCCGCCCGCCTTCGAAGAACAGTACCGCACCCGCCTGCTGGCGGCCTTCGAGCGTGATCTGAAGATCATGCCGCTGGTCGCGGATATCCTGCAGCGACTGGCGCTGCCCTTTTGTGTGGCGACCTCTTCCAGTCCGCGCCGGGCGGCGTTTTCGCTGTCGCTGGTCGGCCTTGGCCATCTGGCCGGGCCGCGCCTGTTCACCGCCTCGCAGGTTGAACGCGGCAAGCCGGCGCCGGACCTTTTCCTGCATGCGGCACGGGCTTGCGGGGTGGATCCGGCCGATTGCCTTGTGATCGAAGACAGTCTGACCGGAATTCGGGCCGCCCATGCCGCCGGAATGGAGGTCTGGCGTTTTACCGGGGGCAGCCACCTTGCGGGCCGCGCGCTGGACGAGCCTCCCGACGCCCGCCCGGACCGCAGTTTTTCGTCCTTCGCGGATTTTCTGTCGCTCGACCCCGAGGTATCAGACCGGCCATGACCAAACCCGACCCCGAATCTTCGCTGAACGACGAAGCCGCCCGCGCCGGGTGGTTGTCCTACGTCGGCGGACTGACCCAGGATCAGATCGCGCTGGAACTTGGCGTCAGCCGCCAGCGTGCCCAACGCCTGGTCAGCCGCGCCATGGCCGAGGGTCTGATCCATGTGCGGCTGAACCATCCGATCGGCGCCTGTCTGGACCTTGAGATTGCCCTGACCCGTCGCTTCGGTCTGACGCGGTGCCGCGTGGCCCCGGGGCTTGGGGCGGGGGCCGACGGCGTGCGCGCCATCGCCCCCGCCGCCGCCGCCGAACTGGAACGCTTTTTGCGCATGGAGACCCCCTTGGTCGTGGCCCTTGGCACCGGTCGCGCGATGCGCGGCATGGTCGATGCGATGCAGCCGATGGAGGCAGAACATCACCGTCTGGTGTCCCTGATCGGCAACATCGCCCCCGATGGCTCGGCCAGCTTTTTCGACGTGGTGATGCGCATCGCCGACAAGGTCCGCGCGCCGCATTACCCCATGCTGGTGCCGGTGATCTCGCCCACAGCCGCCGAAAACGATGCCTTTCACGCGCTGGCCCCGGTGCAGAAGGTGGTGGAACTGGCGCAGAGTGCCGATGTCATCTTCGTGGGGGTCGGTCAGATGTCGAACGACGCGCCGCTGTTGAAGGATGGTTTCGTCACCGCGCGCGAACTGGACGAGATGCAGGCAGCCGGGGCCGTCGGTGAGGTGGCCGGATGGGTCTTCGATTCGGCCGGAAGCTATCTTGAGGTCGGCACAAACCGGCGCACCGGGGGGGTTCGGGTCGAGCCGGGGCTGGCGCGCCCCTCGGTCGGCCTTGCCACGGGCGACAGCAAGGTTCCGGCCATCATCGGGGCGTTGAAATCACGCATTCTCAATGGCTTGATCACCGATGCTCCGACAGCGCAGGCCATCCTGGCCCGCGCAAGCTGACCAACGCCGATTCCTGTTTGTGAACCTTTTCAAGGGCCTGACCTGTGGTGCGGGCCTTTGCCCGGCGTCTGAACAATTTCTCATTCTGCGTGACTTGGCCCCTTGACGGAGGGGGGCAAGGTATGAGCATTTATTCAACAGGCGATAAAATGCTCAATCGCTTCTAGGGAGGAATGCATGAACAAAACTTTGCGCGCGCTGTTTGGCGCGACGGCCTTGCTTACCCTGACGGGTACAGCCTGGGCCGAAACCACGATCACCGTGGCGACCGTCAACAACGGCGACATGGTGCGTATGCAAGGGCTGATGGATGACTTTTACGCCAAGAACCCCGACATCAAGGTCGAATGGGTGACGCTGGAAGAGAACGTCCTGCGCCAGAACGTCACGGCCGACATCGCCACCGGCGGCGGTCAGTATGACGTCATCACGATCGGCACCTACGAGGTTCCGATCTGGGGCAAGCAGGGCTGGCTGGAAAGCCTGAACGATCTGCCCGCCGACTATGACGTGGACGACCTGCTGCCCGCCATCCGGGGCGGCCTGACCGTTGACGGCAACCTGTATGCCTCGCCCTTCTATGGCGAGTCGTCCTTTGTGAACTATCGCAAGGATCTGGCCGAAAAGGCCGGCATCACCATCCCGGACGCGCCCACCTGGGACGACATCAAGGCCGCAGCGGCCGCGATGACCGACACCGAGGCCGGCATCTACGGCATCTGCCTGCGGGGCAAGGCCGGCTGGGGCGAGAACATGGCCTTCCTGACCACCATGGCGAACAGCTATGGCGCGCGCTGGTTCGACGAAAACTGGGTTCCCCAGTTCGACCAGCCGGAATGGAAAGCCGTGATGACCGACTATGTCGAGTTGCTGACCAAATACGGCCCGCCCGGCGCGTCGAACAATGGCTACAACGAAAACCTGACGCTGTCGCTGCAAGGCAAATGCGCCATGCGGATGGACGCCACG
>JANMJC010000562.1:0-5180 GCA_031371185.1 Paracoccaceae bacterium
GGTGGCGCTGGTGGTTGTGTCGGTGGTGCAGGCGCGCCGGGCCCGGGCGCGGCTGACCGAAATTGAGGCGCGCAAAGGAGTGGCCCGTGGTTAAGCCTCTGATGTTCCTGCCCCCACTGGCCTTTGCGGCCCTGGCGGCGGTGTTCTGGGTCGGGCTTGAAACCAGGGATGAGGGACTGCCGTCGACCTTCATCGGCAAGCCCGCCCCGGCCGTGATTGCGCTGGCGCTGCCAGGTGTGCCGCAACTGACGCCCGAGATGCTGCAGACCGGGGGTGTCAAGATCGTGAACTTCTGGGCCTCGTGGTGCCCGCCCTGCCGGGCCGAACACCCGACGCTCAAGGCGCTGGCCGCCGAAGGCATCCCGGTTTACGGCGTCAACATGATGGATCGCGCGGCCGATGCCGCCGCGTTTCTGGCCGAGGCGGGCAACCCCTTTGCCGCGATTGCCGCCGACCCCAAGGGCCGGATGCGCATCGACTGGGGGGTGACGGCCCCGCCGGAAACCTTCATTCTGGGGGCGGATGGCACGGTGCTGTTCAAATTCATCGGGCCGCTGGTGGGGTCGGATTATCAACAGCGGTTCCGGCCCGAGCTGGAAAAGGCCCTGGCCGGGGGCTGACCCGCCAGGACCGGGGCGGAAAATTTTTAGCTTAAAATTTTGGCCCGGGCGTCAGGCGTCCAGTTCGATCCAGATCGGCACATGATCCGACGGCCGTTCGCGGCCCCGCACCTCCTTGTCGATCCGGGCATCCACCAGCAGGTCGGCGGCCTGCGGTGACAGAAGGTGGTGGTCGATGCGGATGCCGTTGTTCCGCTCCCAGGCGCCGGCCTGAAAATCCCAATAGGTGTATTGGCCGGGCTTTTGGTTGCGGGCGCGGAAGGCTTCGGTCAGGCCCAGGGCCAGCAGCCGTTGATAGGCCGCGCGCGAGGCCGGCAGGAACAGCGCGTCGGTGGCCCAGGCCTCGGGTTTGGCGGCATCGACGGGTTGGGGGATGATGTTGTAGTCGCCGCAAAACACCAAAGCCTGTTCGGTTTTCAGAAGCGCTGCCACCCTTTGGCGCATCCGCTCCATCCAGGCGAGTTTGAAATCGTATTTCGGGCCCGGGGCGGGGTTGCCGTTGGGCAGGTAAAGCGCGGTGACGCGCACCGGGCGGCGGCCCTGCACGGTGGCTTCGATCCAGCGGGTCTGCAGGTCGTCCTCGTCGCCGGGCAGGCGGCGGGTGACGTCGGTCAGGGGCAGTTTCGACAGGATCGCAACGCCGTTGAAGCTTTTCATGCCGTGCAATTCGATCTGGTAGCCAAGCGCCTCGAAGGCGGCGCGGGGAAATTCGGCGTCGATCTTCTTGGTTTCCTGCAGGCACACGACATCGGGGGCGGTCTCTTGCAGCCAGGCGAGCAGCGCGTCGTGGCGGGCGAGGATGCCATTGATGTTGAAAGTGGCAATCTTCATCGCTTTGTCCCCGTCGTCAGTGTCCCGGGGGCTGTTTTAGGTCAGAAGGCGGCGCATGGGAAGCGGCAAGCCAAAGGGCATCGAGCACGTCGATCCGGGCGGGGTCAAAGCGGTCGGCCTCCACCCAGTAGCGCCCCGAGGGGCTGTGATAGGCAAGGGCCGCCTCCATCTGTGTGGCGGTCCGGGCAAGGGCGGCGTCGTGAGGGGCGGGCACGGCGGCGGGCAGGTCGGCAAGGGTGGCGCGCGGCAGCACCAGACGCGACGGCCCCCCCGACAGGTTGACCGCCGCACAGCCCTGACGCGCGGCATGGATCATCAGCCGCGCCGACTTCGCTTCAAGACTGCGCAGGGTAACGTCGGCCCGCAAGGGGTCGGGCGTGCCCGTGCCGTAAAAGTGCGTGGCACCCGTGGCCGGATAGTGCATGTCGCAGCCCATGAAGGCCAGAACACGCGGGCGCAGGGCGTGCAGCGCCCAGTAGCCGGCGGTAAAGGCCATGGTGCCCCCGCCATAGACAAAGCCGCCATGGGCGTTTTGTGCCGGCACGAACTGGTCCTGTTCGATGCGGGTCTGGCCCGGGCGCAAGGGCGGCACGCGGTCGGCGGGATAATCCCAGGGGAAGATGTGGTGATCCCAGTCCGGGCGCAGCCCGGTGGCGTTGTTGATCGCCACGATGCGGGTAAAGCTGCTGCGCGGCCAGTCGCGGGCAAGCACGGCATTGGGGCCGGAGCCAAGGATCAGGACGATTGACATGCGCACTCCGCTATTGGGATAAACATGTACCGGCGCAGCAGGCTGTCCACGAAAATTCATCAATCCAACGATAAATCGGGTTGAAGCCGCCCAACCATGGAGCAACCCAATGCAGGTTCTCGAAACTTGCCCCATTTTTCGGATTTTTGACGAAAAGATCGCGCGGGACTTCTACATCGACTACCTAGGTTTCTCGGTTGATTGGGAACACCGCTTTGCACCGCATCTGCCGCTGTACATGGCGGTCAGTCGAGGGGGGATGATCTTGCATCTATCGGGGCATACAGGTGACGCACCGCCGCATGGATGCCTTTTCGTCCGGATGAAGGGGCTGCAGGGGTTGTTCGACGAACTGACCGCAAGGTCCGAGTTTGCGCTGCGGACGGGGTTGGAAACGCAGGATTGGGGAATGGATCTGGAAGTGACCGATCCGTTCGGAAACAGGATACGGTTCAGTGAAGGGCCGATGGGGATCGCTTAAATCGAAAACGAAGTGCCGCAGCCGCAGGAAGCGGTGGCGTTGGGATTTTCGATGACAAAGCGCGCGCCGATCAGCTCTTCGGTAAAGTCGATCACGGCGTTGTGCAGGAAGGGCAAGGAGATCTGGTCGATCAGCACCTGCAGGCCGCCCCGTTCGATCACCAGATCCGCGGGCTCGGCCTCGTCGAGTTTGATGTCATACTGAAAGCCCGAACAGCCGCCGCCATCGACCGCCACGCGCAGGGCGCGGGACTGGCCGGTGATCCGGGCAATCTCGGCCAGCCGGTCAAAGGCGCGGTCGGTGACGCGCGGGGGCAGGGTCTGGGGCGGCAGGGTGAAGGCTGGGGTCATGTGCTGGGCATCCCGAACGGCCTGTTCCTTTGGGCCTGTCCGCAATATAGGTTTTTGTGACGGTATAAACAAGAATGGTGCCCCGTGATGCTCGCCCCCTTTGCCTGCCAGCCCGAGGCGTCGCGCGGACGGCTTCACGCCGAAGACCTGTCGTCGTTCCGAAACGCCTTTCAGCGCGACCGTGACCGGATCATCCATTCGTCGGCGTTTCGGCGCTTGAAGCACAAGACGCAGGTGTTTGTGGAACACGAGGGCGACTATTACCGCACCCGTCTTACCCATACGATCGAGGTGGCGCAGGTGGCGCGCACGATTGCCGGGGTGCTGGGGCTGAACACCGATCTGGCCGAGGCGATCGCGCTGGCCCATGATCTGGGCCATACGCCCTTTGGCCATACCGGCGAGGATGCGCTGGCGGCGCTGATGGCCCCCTATGGCGGGTTTGACCACAACGCCCAGGCGCTGCGCATCGTGACCCGGTTGGAGCGGCACTATGCCGAGTTCGACGGGTTGAACCTGACCTGGGAATGTCTGGAGGGCATTGCCAAGCACAATGGTCCCGTTGTCCGGGCAAAGCCGGACGGTGGGCCGGTGACCGGCCCCAACCCGGACGAGAAACATGGCGGCCCCTTGCCCTATGCCTTGGCGCAGGTGAATGCGGCCTGGGACCTTGAACTGCACACCCATGCATCGGCCGAGGCGCAGGTGGCGGCGATTGCCGATGACGTGGCCTATTCGCACCATGATCTGCACGACGGCCTGCGCTCGGGGCTGTTCGAGGCGGCCGATCTGATGGACCTTCCGGTGACCGGCCCGGCTTTTGAAGAAGTTGACCGGCGCTATCCGGGGCTTGACCCGATGCGGCGGCGCCACGAGGCCTTGCGGCGGGTGTTCGGCCGGATGGTCGAAGACGTGATCGCGGTGGCGCAGGGCCGGCTGGAGGCGGGGCGGCCGCAGTCGGTCGAGGAGATTCGCCACATGGGCACCACGGTGATCCGCTTTTCCAAGCCCCTGTATCAGGAGTTGAAGGCGATAAGGTCGTTCCTGTTCCACCGGATGTACCGGGCGCCAAGTGTCATGGTCGAACGGGCGCGGGTGACGGAAGTGGTGAACGGGCTGTTCCCGCTGTTTCTGGCGCAGCCAGAGTTGCTGCCACAGGAATGGCGGGCCGATGTTCTGGCGGCGCGGGGTGAAACCGAACTGGCGCGGATCGTGGCCGATTACGTCGCCGGAATGACCGACCGTTTCGCGCTTCTGGAAGGTGCGCGATTGCTGGGGTAACGCCTCGGGCGCCTGCGGCTTCTCGTCGTGGGGACGGGGCAGTCAGGCGCGCGCGGCCCTGACCCAGATCCCGGCAAAGGCCAGCGAAAAGAGCACGTTGAACCCGGCCATGGAAATGCCGAACAGCGACCAGGCCGCCTGATCGCAGCGCACCGGGGCGCCAACCGAGGTGTCGGTCGACAGAAGATCGCCCGCCGAGACACCCGCAAGCGCGTTCGCCGTGCACGAGGCCAGCCCCTGCCACCAGTGCTGTTCGACGCCGACATGAAACCCGCCGATGGCGGCGGTGGTCAGGGCGGCCACAGCCCCCAGCCAGCACAGCCAGCCCTGACGGCTGACAAGCACGCCTGCGCCCACCAGCACGGCGGCGGCATGGGGCCAGCGCTGCCACAGGCACAACTGACAGGGCGCATAGCCCAGGGCCTGAAAGGCAAAGGCCCCCAGAAGAAGGGCAAGCGAGCCCCCGGCGGCGGCAAGGACAAGGGTTTGGCGCGACATGACCTTCCTCATGACAAGCTGGACCACAGCCACAGCGCGCCCGCGAGGACGAAGACGGCAAGGGCGATCTGGGCAAAGCGGCGCTCGATGAAGCTGACCACGTCTTCTCCGTAGTATTTCAGCGCGTAGGCCAAGAGAAAGAATCGCCCGCCACGCGCCACGATGGCCGAAAGGATGAACCATGGCAAAGAGAATGACACGACCCCTGACAGGATCGTGACCACCTTCATCGGCGGCAGATGGGACAGGCCCGAGGTGACCAGCAACAACAGGATGGTGCCAAAGCCGGTGGCGTCCTTCAGCGCGTTGAAGGCGTCAAGCTTGCCGTAGAAGGTCAGCATCGGCATGGCCAGCACCTGAAACGCATA
>JANMJC010000536.1:0-6563 GCA_031371185.1 Paracoccaceae bacterium
GTGAAACCCCCGTTCTTGTTGGGTTTGTCTTGCGCGCCCCTTGATCAGGTGTATCCTGCGCCTGCAAACAAAAGGTGCCGCAGTGCAGAAAACCCCGCCGATTTCTGACTTCACCCTGGTGACGCCCACGGCCGAAATCAAGGCCGGGGTGCATGGGTGGCGCGCGAAATGCCTGCAGCGGTTGGTGCGGCTGGACCTGCCGGTGCCCACGACCGTGGCAGTGCCGGTCGCCTCGGTGCGCGCCATCGCGGGGGGGCAGGCGCTGGATGTTGCGGCGGTCCTGGCGCATTTCGGGGCCGATCCCCTGATTTCGGTGCGCTGCAGCCCGGAGAACCCCGATTGGGGCGGTCCCGCGACGATTCTGAACATTGGCATGAACGCCGCCCGCCACGCGCTTTTGGTGCAAGAGCATGGCCAAGAGGCCGCGGACGCGCTGTATCTTCGATTTGTGCAAAGCTACAGCACACATGTCGCGCGACTTGACCCCGACATGTTCGAAAGCGGCAAGTCCACCGATGACCTGCTGAAAGAGGCGCTGCGCCAGTACGAACGCGAGATGGAAGAACCTTTCCCCCAGGACCCCGCGCGGCAACTGTCCGAAGTGCTGCGGTCGATGGCGCGGGCCTGGGAGGGAACCTCGGCCCGGCTGTTGCGTCAGGCCAAGGGCGCGCCGGCCGAGGCGGCGCTTGGGCTGGTGGTTCAGGCGATGGCGCAGGGCATCGGACAGGGCATTTCCGGCTCAGGCGTGATCCAGTTCGTCGATCCCGTCACCGGTTTGCCCCAGATCACCGGGCGCTATCTGGGTCAGTCGCAGGGCCGTGACGCGCTGCGCCGGACCGAGGCTTTGTATCTGACCATCGACAAGCGCGGCCCCTCGCTGGAAGAGCTTGCGCCGCAGATCTATGGCGATCTGATCCGCCACGGCGAGGTGTGCCGCCGAAAACTGCGCGAAGAGATGCAGATCGAGTTTACCATCGAAGACGGGCAATTGTCGGTGCTGGACGCGATCAAGGTGGTGCGGTCCACGCGGGCGGGGCTGAAAATCTCGGTCGCTTTGGCCGAGGATGGCGTGATCAGCCTGGAAGAGGCGGTGCTGCGGGTCGAACCGCGCGCGCTGACCGAACTTTTGCACCCCCAGGTCGACCCCCGCGGCCCGCGCGATGTCTTTGCCAAGGGCATTGCGGCCTCGCCGGGGGCGGCGGTGGGACGCATCGTCTTCACCTCGGATGCCGCCCAGGCCAGTGCCGCGCGCGGCGAGCCCTGCATTCTGGTGCGCCGCGAGACCGAGCCCGAAGACATTCGCGGCATGCATTCGGCGGTGGGGGTGCTGACCGAACGCGGCGGCATCACCAGCCATGCGGCGGTGATCGCGCGCGGCATCGGCCTGCCCTGCGTGGTGGGGGCGAACGGGCTGAAGCTGGACATGAAGGAACGCCGGCTGCACGGGCTGGACGGGCGCATCTTCGGCGAGGGCGATCTGATCACGCTGGACGGCACCCTGGGCGAGGTTCTGGCGGGGGCGGCCGAATTGCTGCCCCCCGCTTTGGACGACGCCTTTCAGACCCTTCTGGGCTGGGCCGACGGTTTCCGCGACATCGGCATTCGCGCCAATGCCGACACGCCTGCCGATGCCGCAACCGCCCGCCAGTTCAAGGCCGAGGGCATCGGCCTGTGCCGGACCGAGCACATGTTCTTTGACGAAGACCGCCTTGTGGTGATGCGCGAGATGATCTTTGCCGACACACCGAAAGACCGCGAGGCGGTGCTTGCGCGCCTGTTGCCGATGCAACGCGATGATTTCATTCAGCTTTTCGATATCATGGCGGGTCTGCCGGTCTGCATTCGCCTGTTCGATCCGCCGTTGCACGAATTTCTGCCGCAAAGCCGCGAGGGTCTGCGCGAATTGGCCGAGGCACTTGACCGCCCCCTGTCCGAGGTGGTGCGCCGGGCCGAAGCCCTGTCCGAATTCAACCCGATGCTGGGCATGCGCGGCGTGCGCCTGGGGGTGGTGCTGCCCGAAATCTACGACATGCAGGCCCAGGCGATCTTTGAAGCGACGGTCGAGATTGCCCGACGCGGCACCGCGGTCGTGCCGGAAATCATGATTCCGCTGGTGTCGGCGCGGCGCGAGGTGGAACTGGTCAAGTCCCATATCGACGCGGTTGCGTCCAAGGTGCGTGCCCGCTCGGGGGTGCAGTTCGACTTCAAGCTGGGCGTCATGGTGGAAACCCCGCGCGCGGCCCTGCGCGCGGGCGAGATTGCCCAGCACGCCTCGTTCCTGTCCTTCGGCACCAACGACCTGACCCAGATGACCTATGGCCTGTCGCGCGACGATGCCGGGCGTTTCATGAATACCTATGTCCAGCAGGGCGTCTTCCGCGAGGACCCCTTCCATGTGCTGGACGAGGACGGCGTGGGCGAATTGCTGCATATCGGGGCCCAAAGGGGCCGTGCCACGCGCAAGAACCTGCAGGTGTCAATCTGTGGCGAGCATGGCGGCAACCCCGAATCAATCGCCTTTTGCCGCCACGAAGGCTTTGATTACGTCTCTTGCAGCCCCTATCGGGTGCCCTTGGCCCGTCTTGCGGCGGCCCATTCGGCCTTGGCCGATCGTGTGGATAAGTCAAAAAGCAACACAATATCCTGAGTTTACGACGGGTATCTCATGTGATTTCTCAGGATATTCGGCGGATTTCCGCGCAAAATGTCGCAAAATACGTTGTAATTTGGCCACAGAGGTGGACCGCGCCCCCGGTCCCGGTCTAACCCGGACGCTTGCTGCAGGGAACACACCTCCTGCGGAAAACGACATCGCTGAAACGACCTGGGGCAAGAACATATGCACGTCTCTCACCGCTGGACCGGCGCCGTACTGGCGTTTGCCGTCCTGACAGGAGCGGCCTTTGCCGAAGTGACGGTAAGCACGGCCACGAATCCGACCGCGTCTCTGGGCGCGGAATTTTCATCCTTGATGAATGTCGAACATGCCACCGTGGTGGCGCTGGCCACCGAGGAGTTGAGCGCGATTGCGCGCGGACCCAAGCCGCAGGTCGCACCGCAACTTGCCGCAAGGGCCGCAGCACCCGCCGAAGAAACGACCCCGGGGGTCCTGCCG
This sequence comes from Paracoccaceae bacterium, assembly GCA_031371185.1. Taxonomy (GTDB): domain Bacteria; phylum Pseudomonadota; class Alphaproteobacteria; order Rhodobacterales; family Rhodobacteraceae; genus CAIYZT01. Next base: position 3,116 of record JANMJC010000536.1, read on the forward strand.
GTCGAGTACAGCTTTACCTGGCTTCTGGCGCAGACGGTGCCGCAGGGCGGTGCCGAATGGGACTGCCTGCGCAAGGCCCTGTATTTCGAGGCGCGCGGCGAGGGGCTGAAAGGCCAATATGCCGTAGCCGAAGTGATCCTGAACCGGGTCGATTCCGCGCAATATCCCAATTCGGTCTGCGCGGTGGTCGGTCAAAGGGGATCGGGTTCGTGCCAGTTTTCCTATGTCTGCGACGGCGCGTCGGATTCGATGAAGGAACGCACCGCGGCCGAGGTCGCGGGTCGCATCGCCGCCGTCATGCTGAACGGCGGGACCCGCAACCTGACGGCGGGCGCCACCTATTTCCACTCCCGGGCGGTCTATCCGTCCTGGGCCAATACCTTTACGCGGACCGCCTCGATCGGGGCACATTTGTTCTATGCCGCAAATTGAGGGCACATTGATCTGACGATCAGGTCGGCAATTCAGCCGGGCATGTCGAGAATGACCATGGTAGGATCGGGGGCAGGCCATAGTCTGCCCCCGATTTCCCTTGATGAAGACCCCCCAAGATGACCACTGACATCACCCTTGCCTTCGCGCATCCCGAAGAGCGGTCGCTTGCTTCGGCCAGCGCCGATCCGCGTGACCGGATTTCGCTGCGCGATCATGTCGTCGAGGTCGAGATCGGCGCCTTTCAGAAAGAGCGCGGCCATACCCAAAGGGTGATGTTCAACGTGGTGGTCGAGGTGCGCCCCGCCCCCCAGCCCCTGAATGACGATGTCGACCGCATCCTGTCTTACGACCGGATCACCGAAGCCATTGCCGACGAGTTGGCCGCTGAGCGGCTGAACCTGCTGGAAACGCTGGCCGAGAGGCTGGCCGAACGCATTCTGGCCGAACCCCAGGCGATGCGGGTCTTCGTGCGGATCGAAAAGCTGGATGTCGGGCCCTACAAGCTGGGGGTCGAGATCGTGCGCTCGCGCGCCGAGGCGGCGGTGCGGGGGCTGGGCCAGGACGGTCAGGAGGCGGCGCTGCATCCGGTGGTGGTGCATCTGGACAATGACGCGATTGCCGCCCCCGATCTGGGCGCGCGACTGGACGCCTTGCAGGCGCGCGGTTTGCCGGTGATCCTGACCGTCGGCCTGCCCGACAGCGCGCGCCCGACGACGGGCCACAAGCCCACCCAACGCCGGGTGGACCTTCTGGCCATCGAGCAGAACGCCTGGGTTCTGGCGGCGCGCGACCCGCGCTGCGTGGTGATGGCGACCCGGACCGAGATCGACTGGGCGGTCAAGCGCGGCCAGATGATGGTCTGGGCGCCGTCCAAGATGGTGCTGGATGCCACCGACGGCCCCCACAGCCGCGACGCGGTCGCGCTGGCCCTGTGGCTGGCAGAACAGATGGCCGCCGAACGGCTGATCGTTCACGCCGATGTTGCACTGCCGGCGGGAAGCCGCGTTCGCATCGAGCGGGGCTGACGCTTGGCCCTTGCCGGGCTGGGGGCTTGGGATTAATCGGAAATGGACGGACTTGCGGCAGGCCGCCGGGGGTTTCACACCCCCGGTCCCCCGTGGGAATATTTGTGTCAAGATGAAGGGGCTTTGGGTGGGCGTTTATCTGCGGCCGATTGCGATGACGGACCCCGCGCGCTCAGTGGGGGCTCTTGGGGGGGCCTTGCCATTGGCCGGGGGCTGGTGCTGGTTTTCGCAGGTCGAGGTGCTGGAGCGCGGGCGCGCGGCGCGGGTGGTGCCGGTGTCCGAGCTGGACGAGACCGCGCGGCACCGGCTGTCGGGGGACCGGCCCGATTTCGCCGGGTTGGCGATGAACCAGCCCAGGATCATGGGCATCCTGAATGTCACCCCCGACAGTTTTTCCGACGGCGGGTTGTTCCTGCGCCCCGAAGCGGCGGTGATGGCGGCGCGGCGCATGGCGGGGGGGGCCGACATTCTGGACATCGGCGGCGAAAGCACGCGTCCGGGGGCGGTGTTCGTCGACGAGGCCGAGGAGATTGCGCGAACGGCCCCGGTGATCGCGGCGCTGCGGGCGGGGGGGCTTGATCTTCCGATGTCGATCGACACGCGCAAGGCAGGCGTGGCGGCGGCGGGTTTTGCGGCGGGGGCCTCGATTCTGAACGATGTCACCGCCTTGCAGTTTGACGCCGCGATGGCGGGGTTTGCCGCGGGGCAGGGCTGTCCGGTGATCCTGATGCATTCCATCGCGGACCCCGCGACGATGCAGGACGATCCCCGCTATGACGATGTGTTGCTGGACGTCTTTGACGCGCTGGCGGCCCGGGTGGCCAACGCAGAGGCGGCGGGGATCGCGCGCGCGCGGCTGGCGGTTGACCCCGGAATTGGCTTTGGCAAGACCCTTGCGCATAATCTGGCGCTGTTGAACCGCCTGTCCCTGTTTCACGATCTGGGGCTGCCGGTCCTGCTGGGGGCCAGCCGCAAGCGGTTCATCGGGACCTTCGGCGCCGAGGCCGAGGCGGTCAGGCGGATGCCGGGCTCGCTGGCGGTGGCCTTGCAAGGGCTGGCGCAGGGGGTGCAGATGATCCGGGTGCATGATGTGGCCGAGACGCGGCAGGCGGTCAGCCTGTGGCAAGCCGTGACAAGAGGAGAGCCGCGATGAGCCGGAAACTGTTTGGCACCGACGGGGTGCGGGGCCGTGCCAACACCTATCCGATGACCGCCGAGATGGCGTTGCGGCTGGGGGCGGCGGCGGGGCGCTATTTTCGCCGCGACGGCACGGCGGCGCACCGGGTGGTGATCGGCAAGGACACCCGTCTGTCGGGCTACATGCTGGAAAACGCGCTGACGGCCGGGCTGACCAGCACGGGGATGAATGTGCTGCTTCTGGGGCCGGTGCCGACGCCCGCCGTGGGGTTTCTGACGCGCTCGATGCGGGCCGATCTGGGGGTGATGATCAGCGCCAGTCACAACCCGCATCAGGACAACGGCATCAAGTTCTTCGGCCCCGACGGGTTCAAGTTGAGCGACGAGGCCGAGGCCGAGATCGAGGCGATGCTGGAGGGCGATGTCACGCTGGCGCAGCCGCAGAACATCGGCCGGGCCAAGCGCATCGAGGACGGGCGCGGGCGCTATCAGGAATTCGTCAAGACGACCTTTCCGGCAGGCTTGCGGCTGGACGGGTTGAAGGTGGTGATCGACTGCGCCCATGGTGCGGCTTACAAGGCGGCGCCGGATGTGCTGTGGGAACTGGGGGCCGAGGTCATTCCCGTGGGCACCCAGCCCAACGGCACCAACATCAACCACAACTGCGGATCGACCCATACCCAGACCGCCGCCGAGGCGGTGGTGGCGCATGGTGCCCATGTCGGCATCTGTCTGGACGGCGATGCCGACCGGGTGATGATCCTGGACGAGACCGGTCAGGTGGCCGACGGTGATCAGTTCATGGCGCTTCTGGCGGGGCGGTGGGCGCAGGAGGGTCGGCTGAAGGGCGG
>JANMJC010000183.1:0-3882 GCA_031371185.1 Paracoccaceae bacterium
GGTCACGAGGAAACGGGTCGGCAATCCCGTCTCGGCAAGAGCCACCATAGGGCGGCGCCTGACCTGGGGCGGGCGAGAAGCGCCTGCCACAACGAAGGAGTGGATCGCCGACATTCCCAAAGTATGTACACAAAATTTCAACACCTGCCCCCCCCCGACCGCGCGGATTTTAGCCAAGCGTCACGCCCTTGCCCCGATCCTTCCGCGAAACCAGCCCGCCCGCCCCCCAGCTTGGGCCCTTGTGAAGCGTGACATCGGGGGTGGGGCATGGAGCCTCAGTTGCTGGCGACCTATACGGCCGCCCAGTTCGGGATCGCCAATTTTTCGGACGGGGCTGCGGTCATTGTCGATGGCGGCATGGCCGAACTGGTGGTCTGCGGGCAGGTCAGCAACACGGCGGCCAGTGTTTCACTCGGGGCGGTGACCGATCCCGGCAGCGGCTATTTCGTGGCCGAAAGCCCGCCACCCCCCGAAGACTGGTCGATGGTGCAGGCCAGTGACGGCATGGCCCTGCAACTGGCGGGGGCGGAAAAGCGGCTGTTCCTGTTCGGGGCAAGCTCTGCCCTGACGATGAGCCTGATCGACGCCAACGGGGTTCCGGGGGCCGCAGGCACGGTCGCCTCTTCCATCGGCGCGCTGGTCAAGGTCACGACCTTTACCGTGGTGCCCGACGCTTCGGGCGATCTGGCGGCCCTGTCGCGCGGCGGTGTTTCGGGGCTTAGCCTGTTCGACATCGGCGCGGGGGGGTACCTGAGCTTGACCGACACCGTCAAGGACACGCCCAAGACCTATATCTCGGAAGTGTCTGACACGGCATCGGTGATCATCGACGGTCAGGCCTATCTGCTGACGCTGTCGGCCAGCGAAAACGGCATTACCAGTTTCGAGATCAGCGAAACAGGCGATGCCGGGCTGATCGATTCGCTCGGCAACCACGACGGGCTTGCCATCGCGGGGGCGCAGGCCCTGCAAACCGCGGTCGTGGGCGGGCAGACCTTTGCCATCATCGCCTCGACCACCTCGAATTCGGTGTCGGTGGTTCGGGTCAACGACATGGGCTGCCTGTTTCAGACCGATCATGTGGTCGATGACCAGTCCGCGCGCATCCGCGGCGCCTCGGCGCTGGATGTGTTCGAGGTGAACGGCAGGACCTTTGTGATTGCCGGCGGGTCGGATGCGGGCCTGACCACTTACGAATTGCTGCCCGACGGCACCCTGAGCCAGATGAATGCCGTGGCCTTCGAGACCGGGCAGGGCATGGGCAACATCACCTCGATTGATACGGCGGTGAACGGCGACACCGTATCGATCTTTGTCACCGAAGAGCGCGCCGACCGGGTTCAGGTCTTTACCGCCGATTACCGCGATCTGGGCAATCTGATTGCGGCAACCTCGGGGACGACCACGGGAACCGGCCTTGACGACCGGCTGTTGGGGCGCAGTTCCGCCGACACGCTGTCGGGCGGCGGCGGGGATGATTTTCTGCACGACGGCGCGGGGGCCGACCGATTGACCGGCGGGGCAGGGGCCGATGTCTTCGTGTTCTCGTCCGATACCTCGACCGACCAGATCACCGACTTTGAACTGGGGGTTGACCGGATCGACCTGTCGGACTGGGGGCGGATCTATTCGGCAGACGCGCTGACCATCACCGCCACAAGCAGCGGCGCCACGATCAGCTTTGGCGGGAATGTGCTGACAGTCACAAACGCTGCGGGCGGTTCCTTGTCGGCGCAGGCCTTTGACGACGGCGATTTCATCTTCTGACCCCCGGTGCAGGCCCTTGCCCATTGTCCCCCGAACGGGCCGGAAAGGGGCCAAGGGCAGCAGGGGGCGTCATGTCGGCAGGCAATATCTTGGTCACGGGCGGGGCGGGTTACATCGGCGCCCATGCCTGCAAGGCATTGGCGCGGGCCGGGTTCACGCCGGTGGCCTTTGACAACCTGTCCACCGGCTGGGCCGAGGCGGTCAGGTTCGGGCCGCTGGTGCAGGGCGACCTGATGGACCGCGCCGCCGTGGATGCAGCCCTTGCGCAATACCGCCCGCTTGCCGTCATGCACTTTGCCGCCCTGTCGCTGGTTGGTGAAAGCATGGCCGATCCGGGCAAATACTGGCGCGTCAATCTGGGCGGGGCGCTGAACCTGATCGAGGCGGCGCTGGCCGCTGACTGCCGGAAGTTCGTCTTCTCTTCCACCTGTGCCACCTACGGCGATCAGGACGGTGTCGTGTTGACCGAAGACACCCCGCAGCACCCGATCAACTCCTACGGCGCCTCCAAACGCGCGATCGAAGAGATGCTGGCCAATTTCGGGCAAAGCCACGGTCTGAACCATGTGATCTTTCGCTACTTCAACGTGGCGGGCGCCGACCCCGAGGGCGAGGTCGGCGAACAGCATCGCCCCGAAACCCATCTGATCCCTCTGTTGCTGGATGCGGTCGATGGCCGGCGCGGGGCGCTGACGCTGCACGGGTCCGACTATGCCACCCGCGACGGCACCTGCCTGCGTGACTATGTCCATGTCAGCGATCTGGTGGCGGCCCATGTGGCGGGACTGGACTGGCTGCTGGCGGGCAAGGGCAGCCGGGCGTTCAATCTGGGCTCGGGGCAGGGGTTCACCGTGCGCGAGGTGATCGACGCCGCGCGCGTGGTGACCAACCGCGAAGTGCCCATCGTTCAGGGTCCGCGCCGGGCGGGCGATGCCGGCTCGCTGGTGTCGGGGTCGGACCGCGCGCGGCTGGAACTGGGATGGGAGCCGAAGCATTCCACCATGGCGCAGATGATCGCGGATGCCGCCCGTTGGGCGCGCGGCAAGGGCTATCAGAGGTAGGCGGAACGGTGGGCTACCGCCCGTGAACCGCCCGCAGGTCGGCCGATTGCGTTGACAGCCGTGCGGGGTCGCGCGGCGGCAGGTCGGCCACCAGCAGCGCAGGCTCCATCCCGGCCTGCGCCAAAATCTCGCCATGCGGACCGGCAATCAAGGACCCCCCGACATAGGTCAGATCGCCCTCGATCCCGCAATAATTGGCATAGACGATGCTGACCCCGTGGTTGGCGGCCATGGCGGGCACGGTGTGGCGCACGACATGGGTGAAGGGCATCATGTTGGCGGTGGGCACCAGGATGACCGTCACCCCAAGATCGGCCAAGGCTTTGACATGGGGCGCGAATTCGATGTCATAGCAGATCAGCAGCGCGGCCTTGTGCCCGTTCAGGTCAAAGGTGACATAGGCGTCGCCGGACCGGTAAAGGGCGTTCTCGCGCGGCCCGTACAACTGGATCTTGCGGTAACGGGCCAGGGTCTGGCCCTGCCCCCCAATGGCGAGGGCGGTGTTGTAGATCCCGTCGCTGGTCTTTTCGGCAAGCCCCAGGATCAGCGCGGTGCCGCTTTCCCGTGCCGCATCCGCCAGCGTCCTCAGGACCGGGTGATCCGGGGCCAGGGCGCGGGCCGCGAGGTCGGGCAGATTATAGCCGGGCAGATAGGCCTCGGGGACCACAAGGGCATCGACCCCCATCGCTGCGGCGGCTTTCAGCGCGCGGGTGATCTGGGCCAACCCCGCCGGGATGTCGCCCTGGGGCGAGGGGCCTTGCCACAGGGCCAGTCTCATCGGGGACCGGGCGGGGTGAACGGGAAGCGAGGGGACATCATGGCAGGGGCCTTTCGTGCAACAGGCCCACTTTGGCCACAAGGGGCCGGGGTTTCAAGTGGCAGAGTGCCCCCCACCACCCCCGGACCTTTGTCGCAGGCCATTCTTGCGCCGCGCCAGTGGCGCGCAGGTCAAGGTCATGGAACGGGGGGAAATGGTGCTGCAAGAGAGGATTGAACTCTCGACCTCTCCCTTACCAAGGGAGTGCTCTACCACTGAGCTACTGCAGCGCCGGGG
>JANMJC010000566.1:0-1612 GCA_031371185.1 Paracoccaceae bacterium
GGATTTCGCGCAGGTCTTCGCGATGACCTGGAAGCCCTGGCACCTGATCGCCGCCCTGCCCCATCACCAGCAGGTGCAGACACCGATGGGTCCGCTGGATCTGTCCTCGGCGCGGTTCATGGCCAGCCTTCAGGTGGCCCCAAGCGCCGATCTGCCGCTGGACGAGGCCGTGCTGGAGGTCGAGGACGCAGCACTTGACGGCGCGGGTCTGGCACCGACGCAGGTCAAAAAGCTGGTCGCGGCGGTGAAACGTGCGCCCGGCGCCGGGTTCAGCTACCGGCTGGGACTTCAGGTTGACGGTTTGACCGCGCAGGCGCCGGGGGCCGCGCCGCTGCAGATCGCGCGGCTGGACGCGGTGGTGGAAACCTCGGCGGCGCTGGACCGCAACGCCGCCCGCACCCAACCTGAAGTTCGCGGAATTGACCTGCGGGCGCTGTCTCTGACGCGCGGGACCCTGACAATCAACGGCGCCGGGCGGATTGCCATCTCGCCCGAGGGCTTTGCCGAAGGGACGGTGGAGTTCAAGATCGGGAGCTGGCGGGACTTGCCGCAGATGCTGGCCGATTTCGGGCTGATCAAACCGCAGGTTGCCCCGACCTTGGGCAAGGCGCTCACCTTGATCGCGCAAGATCAGGGCGAGCCCGAGGTGCTAAGCCTGCCGCTCGTCTACAAATCCGGCCGCAGCTTTCTGGGTCCGATGCCCCTGGGGCGCGCGCCGATGCTGGTTTACCGGCAATAGGGCCCGCCGGAATAGCGTGCGATGTCGAAATGCAGGTGGTCCTCGTGGTAGCCGTCCGACCCGGGGCCAAGCGTGGTGCCAAAGATGCCGCAGGCCGCCTTGTGGGCCGCGCGGATCGTCTTGTTATAGTCGCGCGCGACGGTCCAGGTCGTGCCGTCAGACATGACAAACCCTGCGATATCAATGGCCTTGCCGCGTCCGTGTTCCGATATCCGCGCGCCTTTGACATTGTTGCGGCTGCGGCAGGAATAGCTGGCCGCGACTTTCAACTCGATCACATGGCGTTTGCCAAAGGCCGGGACCACGCCTTGTTCGATCCACTTTTTCAGGGCCGCAGCCGTGTCGCAACTGATCGTCGCCGCGGGGTTCAGCGCGACATCGTCGATCATGGTGATCTTGACCGGCTCTGGCACCCCGCAGCCCTTGGTCTTCGAGGTTATCGCCGCCAAAGCCGTGCCCCGAATGTCAGGGTCGCCGCAGACAGAGCCCTTCCTGGGTTGCTTTTTGGTGGATTTTGCCGGGGGGGCCTGTGACGCGGGGGCCTGGGTCGTCGGGGCATTGGCGGCCAGGCTCAGCAGATTGGCGGGGCGGGGTTTGGGGCGCAGGGTTGGGAGGCGGGCCGCGGTCAGCACCGACATCGGCAAGGCCTGCTCAGCACTTCGGGGGGCGGGCACCAGCCCTTCGGGACGAAGTCTGGGATGGGGGACCGAAAGAACGGTAGAGGTCTGGACGGCGGGCAAGACGGGCGAAGCCGCGGTTGCTTCGGCAAGGGGCGCGGGCGTCGCAAGCACCGGGACCGGCCGGGTCTGCGGACGGATCGACGTGGTCGGGGCTTCGGCAAATGCCACTCCGGCGGCCAGCAGGCCCAGCACA
>JANMJC010000609.1:0-2554 GCA_031371185.1 Paracoccaceae bacterium
CTTCAGCCAAGGCGGCGGCATGGGCCTGTCGCTGGCGCAATGGATGATCCACGGCGAGGTGGAACGCGATCCGCGCGGCTTCGATGTGTCGCGCTTTGGCACCTGGACCACGCCGGGCTATACCGTGCCCAAGGTGATCGAGAATTACCAGATGCGCTTTTCGGTCGGCTACCCGAATGAGGAACGTCCGGCAGCCCGCCCCTTCCGCACCACACCGATGTATGACACCAACTGCGCGCTGAACGCCGTCTGGGGCCAGCAATACGGGCTGGAAGTGCCGAATTACTATGCCCTGCCCGGAGAGCCCTTGTACGAACAGCCGACCTTCAAACGCTCCAACGCCTGGGAGGCGACGCGCCAGGAGGTCATGGCGGTGCGCCAAGGCGTCGGCATCAACGAATTGCAGAATTTCGGGAAGTATTCCGTCAAGGGGGCCGGGGCCCGCGCCTGGCTGGACCGGATCATGGCGGGGGCCATTCCCAAGGCCGGCCGCCTGTCGCTGACCCCGATGCTGGCCCATTCCGGCAAGATCATCGGCGATTTCACGGTGTCCTGCCTGTCGGAAACCGAATTTCAATTGACCGCCAGCTACGGCGCCCAAGGGTGGCACTACCGCTGGTTCGAACAGAACGCGGGGACGGATGTTTCGGTGGAGAACATTTCGGACGCGCGCAGCGGGTTCCAGATCGCCGGACCCAAGGCGCAGGAATTGCTGGCGCGGGTAACGCGGTCGGATGTGTCTCAGGCGGCGTTCAAGTTCATGGACGTTCGGCGCATGACGGTTGGCATGGCCAACTGCATCGTGCAGCGCGTCAGCTATTCCGCCGATCTGGGCTACGAGATTTTCTGTGATCACATGTCGGTGCGCCACCTGTGGGATACGCTGAACGCCGCCGGTTCCGACCTTGGCCTGCGCCCGTTCGGGATGCGCGCCATGATGTCCCTGCGTCTGGACAAATGGTTCGGGTCCTGGGGCCGTGAATTCAGCCCCGATTACACGCCGGGCGAAACCGGGCTCGACAAGTTCATCCGCTGGAACAAGGACGCCGACTGGATCGGCAAGGCGGCCGCCAGCGCCGAAAAAGCCGCCGGACCCAGGCGCAAGCTGGTTCCCATCGTCGTGGACGCAGAGGATGCCGACGTCGTGGCCTGGGAGCCGATCTGGCTGGACGGCGCGGTTGTGGGCTGGTGCACAAGTGGCGGCTTCAGCCATTGGACCGGCAAATCGGTGGCCCAGGGCTTTATCCCCGCCGAAAGGGTCGTTAACGGCCTTGCACTAGAGGTCGAAATTCTGGGCCAGCGTCGTCCTGCCAGGGTGCATCTTGCGCCGCTGTGGGACGATCAGGGCCGGATGCGCGGTTGATGTAAAACCTTAGCTTACCCTCGCAAAACCCTGAAAAGGCGGCGCTTTGGCCGTCTTTTCAATTCGGTCAACAACACCTTTGCTTCAAACCCCTTCAAGGTTACCCGGGCGGCGGGATAGTTCACCTTGGGTCCTGCCAGTTCGGGGAACAGGTCGAACAACTCGGCCTTCTGGGCGGCATTCATTTCGCTGAGCGTCCGTTCGGCGGGCTGGAAGCTTTCGCTCCAGGTGCCGTTGGACAGGACCAGTTCATGGGCGTCGAACAACAGGTGGAAATAGCTGACCGCCCGGGCAGGCAGTTGGACAACACCGGGCAGATGGGTCAGATGGGTGGCGGCAATCAGAACCTCGGGCTCGCCGAACAGCATCTCGGCACGCCAGCCCTGCACCAGGATCCGGTGCTGCGGCGACACCGTCAGATCTTCCAGCGGCAGCCCCTTGCCAAGCGCGCCTTTCGCAATCCGGATCGGGCGCAGATGCGGCCCCGCGATCAGATCGCCAAGCCCCAGATCGCGCCGCCCGACCCACCGCAGCTTTTGCAGCTTGTGATCCCGGGTGCGCACCATGTCGCCCGGGCGCAGGGTTTCAACCGCAACCTCGCCGCGCTGCGTGAGAATCCTGGTGCCGGCCGCGAAACAGACCAGAAACGTCTCGATGTTGAAATAGGACAGCGTGCCGATCACCGCCCCGGTCAGCGGGTCCAGGATCTGGACGATCCCGTTCTCGGGGTCCAAGGGGTCGGGGATGATCGTGACATTGGACCAGCCGTATTCGGTCAGGTTCAGGATGTCGACGTCATCGCCGGTGCCGCCGCCGTAGACCGTGTCACCCAAGCCGCCGAACAGGCTGTCCCGCCCGGCCCCGCCTTCCAGAAATTCAGCCCCGCCCCCCCCGACAAGGGTGTCAGAGCCGTCGCCGCCGAACAGCGTGTCGTTGCCTGTGCCACCATCCAGAATGTAGCTGCCCAGCCCGCCCGACAGGCTGTCGTTGCCGATGCCGCCATACAGGCTGTCATCATCCGCGCCGCCGTCCCCCGTGTCATTCCCGTCGCCGCCCACGATCAGATCGACGCCGCCCCCACCCGACAGAGTGTCGTTCCCGGTGCCGCCGTCGAGGCTGTCATTGCCCGCGCCGCCGAAGACCTGATCGTTGCCCGCATCGCCGGTCAGGCTGTCGTCGCCGTCGCCGCCA
>JANMJC010000610.1:0-2173 GCA_031371185.1 Paracoccaceae bacterium
TTTTTGGGTGCGATCATTCTTATCGTCGCCTACATGAGCGTCACCCGCGACGGCGAAGAAACCGAGGCGGTAGGATGAACTGACCCTGACGCAGGCTCTTGATCACCTGCGTCAGGGTGTGAGAGCCGGTTGTCGGTTTCACCACGCCCGGACGGCGCCGCCGGAGGCATGGCCGCAGCCCGCGCCGACTGCCCCCTCCAGACCGAAGAGGCGACGACAGAACGCCGAGGGCCGGCGGCGCGGGCGGGGTGGAACGGCCCTGCACGGGGCGGGTTTCCGGGGGGCGACCCGGTTTTTGACCTGTTCGGCGTCTTTCTGTCGATGCGGCGACATGGATCACCCTTCGGTAAAGTCCCGATCCGGTGCGCAACTGGCAGGGTTGAAATCAGCCCGCGATCTGGCATTGTCCATCTTTGACACGTCGGGTGAGGTCCAGATGGCACCGCTAACACTTTCACAACGGCTGTTCCTGGCAACCGGCGTCGCCCTTCTTCCCGCTTTCGCCATTCTTTATTCCAGCATTCTGATTTCAAAGGCGGAAAACGAAAAGGAAGTTCACTTTCAGGCTGCCCGAACCTCGGAACTTGTCGCGCTGGAGATGGAGCGCGTCATCACCGGCGCGGAAAATGTGCTGCGCGCCATGGCTGTGACCCCGATTGTCCGGAAAGGCGACCTTGCGGCCTGTTCCAGCCTTGTTTCTGAAATGGCTGATGCTGTTCCGTCGCTTTCGGCAATCGCCGTCGTCAATCCTGACGGGCATTTTCGATGCGGCGCGACAAAGGTTCGACCGCTGCCCTTCGTTGGCGATGAGGCCTATTTCATCGAAGCGATGAAATCGTCCGATCGCGTGGTCGGGAGTTTTACACCCGGGCAACCGACGGATAGTCCCGTCCTTCCCATCGCCCTTCGCATTGGCGGAACCGAGGGCGCACCCCCGGGCGTCGCGGTTGCCTATATCGATCTGGACTGGCTGGAAAAGCGGTTGCAGGAAAGAAGCTATGTCCCCAAAAGTTCCCTGACCATCGCCGACAGGAACGGCACCATCCTGGCCCGCGTGCCCGAGCCGGAGCGGTTCGTGGGCACCGTCATTCCCGAGGCGTTTCAGTACCTGTTGACCATGCCTGCGCCAGGCACGCTGGAACTGACAAGTCAGGACGGTACCCAGCGGGTTGTCGGCTACGTTCCGGTCTCGGCGCGCCCGCTGGGTCTGTATGTCAGCGCCGGCTTTGCGACTGAAACCGCCTTTGCCTCTACGCGGGCCATGACCAGCCGCGGGGTCTTGATTGCTGTCGCCGGAATTCTGGCGGCCTTTCTGCTTGCCACCTACACCAGCAGGCTCTTCGTCGTCCGACCTGTGCAGAAGCTGGTGAACACGGTCCAGGCCTGGCGCGACGGAAAAACCGGCGCACGAACCGGCCTGGGGGCCAAGGACGGGGAACTTGGCGATGCCGGACGGGCCTTTGACGAATTCATCGAAGAGTTGCTGGCGGCGCGCGTGGCGCGGCAAAGGTCCGAAAAGCTGCGGCAGATGCTGCTGGCAGAGCTGGATCATCGCGCGCGGAATCTTCTTACCATGATTCAAGCGGTCGCGAGACAGACGTTTTCGCGGAAGGCAGACGAACCCGAAATGCAAGACTTCTCGGCCCGGCTGCGCGCGATGGGGGATGCGAACTCCATGCTGCGGCAGGATCATTGGCGCAGTGCTTCGCTGTCCCTGCTGGTGAAATCGACGCTGGCGCCCTTTGTCGACATGAAATCCGGTCGCGTAAGTCTTTCGGGGCCCGAGGTGTTTCTGCAAAGCGATGTCGTGCTGCCGTTCAGCATGTCCGTTCACGAATTGTGCACGAACGCGGTGAAGTACGGTGCGCTCAGCAACCTGTCAGGCACGGTTTCGATCCACTGGACGGTGACGGCAAAGGAAGCTGGCGAAACGCTGGAGTTTGTCTGGCAAGAGCGCGGCGGACCGCCCGTCGGTGTTCGGGCCCGAAAGGGGTTTGGATCGACGGTTCTTGAACAGGTTCTTCCCTCTCATACCGGCGGCGAGGTTGACGTGGTGTATGATCCTGCCGGACTTGTGTGCCGCGTGACGATCCTTGCCGAGAACGCGCTGGTGAACGAGCGCGCAAGTCTGTTGGATCCCGCATGATGCGCCGGGGAAAGGCCACCGACAGGG
>JANMJC010000021.1:0-6240 GCA_031371185.1 Paracoccaceae bacterium
ATCGACGACGGGGTGCTGGACGCCTACGACCGCGTCACCTTTTACGGCTCCGGCATGGCCGGCCATGCGGCGGCGGCCTATTCGGTGGCCTGCCCGGGGTCGGCGGTTCTGGCCATCGCACCGCGCGCCACGATGGCCCCCGCCCGCGTGCCGTTCGAGGCCCGGGACCGTGCCGCGCGGCGTCTGGATTTCACCTCGCGTTTCGGCTTTGCCCCCGACATGGCGCGCGCCGCTGCAAAGGTCTGGATCCTCCGCGACCCCCACCACGTCCCTGACGCCGCCCAGTCCGCCCTGTTTCAGGGGCGCAACACGCAAATTCTGAACCTGCGCCACATGGCCGAGCGGATCGAACCGGCGCTGGCGGAACTGGATATCCTGCCCAAGCTGATCGTGGCCGCGATGAAGGGCGATCTGTCCGAAGTCCTGCTGGCCGACCTGTGGCGCGCGCGGCGCAAATTCGGGCCCTATCTGAAGGCCCTGTTGAACAAGACCGAAGCCGCAGGCCGTGAGGGCCTGGCCTTTGCGATTTGCGCCAATGTCACCCGCCGCACCCGCGCGCCCAAATTCCGCCGCCGTCTGGAAGAGATGACCGAAGCGCGGGCCGCCAAGGTGAACGTCCCGGCCTGAGTTGACGGGCGGTGCGCGGAGCTTTCGCCTCAGCGGTACTGGTCCACGATCAGCCACAGATCGTCGGCCCGCGCCCGGGTCAGACGCGCCATGCAGCCACTGTACAACAAAGGCTGCGCCGACCCGCCGAACATGGCATAGCTTTCGGCCAGACATGCGTTGTCGCGAAAGTCGATCCACCAGCGCTGCGCCGCGCGCAGGGCGTCCTCGGCCCCGCGATCGGCCTTGGCAAGCTCGGCGTCCAGGGCTTTCAGCGCGGTGATCGCCTGGGCGTAAGCGCCGTTCAACTCTTCATCGGCGGCCTCCCAATCGGCCTGGGCGCATTGGTTCATGTCTTGCTGGCTCTGGGCATTGGCGCAATCCAGCGCCTGTGCCGGGCCCGGGGCGGCAAGCCAGGCGGCGGTGACGGCGACACGCGACAGGATCAGAAATCGGGCCATGGCGGATCGGTCCCTTTCGGCAATCCTAGCGTACCTTCGCGCCAAAGCCACTGGAAAGCGCGGGCGATTTGCGCTAGCCCGAGGGCCATGACCCAACGCCACACCCTGCGCCGCCCCGACGACTGGCACCTGCATCTGCGCGACGGCGCGATGCTGAAGGGGGTGCTGCCCGAAACCACGCGCCACTTTGCCCGCGCCATCATCATGCCCAATCTTGTGCCTCCGGTGGTGACAGGGGCGCAGGCGATGGCCTACCGCGACCGCATTCTGGCCGCCCTGCCTAAGGGCGCGCAGTTCGAACCACTGATGACGCTGTATCTGACCGAAGGCACCGATCCTGCCGATGTCGTCGCGGCGGCGCAAAGCGGTCTGGTCAAGGCGGTCAAGCTGTATCCCGCCGGGGCAACCACCAACAGCCACGGCGGCGTGCGCGACATCTCGCGGGTCTATCCGGTCCTGGAAGCGATGGCAAAGATCGGCCTGCCCCTGTGCACCCACGGCGAGGTGACCGACCCGCAGGTCGACATTTTCGACCGCGAGGCGGTGTTCATCGACACCGTGCTTGACCCCCTGCGCCGCGCCATTCCCGGCCTGCGCGTTGTGATGGAACATATCACCACCGCCGAGGGCGTGGCCTATGCCGCCGCGGGCGGGCCCGACCTTGGCGCCACGATCACCACCCATCACCTGATCATCAACCGCAACCATCTTCTGGTGGGCGGGATCAGGCCGCATTACTATTGCCTGCCGGTCGCCAAGCGCGAAAGCCACCGACTGGCGCTGGTCAGGGCGGCCACCTCGGGGGCTGCCTGCTATTTCCTGGGCACCGATTCCGCCCCCCATGTCGATGCGCTAAAGGAACATGCTTGCGGCTGCGCGGGCTGTTTCACCGCCACCAACACCCTGCCCCTGCTTGCCCATGTCTTTGACGCGGCCGGCGCGCTTGACCGGCTGGAGGCCTTCGCCAGCCTGAACGGGCCGGCCTTTTACCGCCTGCCGGTCAACGAGACCCGCATCAGCCTGGTCAGACTTCCGACCCCGCATGTCTTTGCGGAAAAGATCCTGACCGAGGCGGGCCCCGTTACCGTCTTCAACCCCGGCTTTCCCGTGCACTGGCACGTCGAGCCCTGACCCCAGCCCGGCCCGAAAAATCTTCGCCGAAGATTTTTCCAAGAATTTTCGCCGAAAATTCTTCTGCCCCCCCTGCCCGAAAGGATGCCGATGATTGCCGCCAGTTTCCCCCCCGCCGCCGAAATCGCCCGCCTGTCCGCGCGCGCGCTTCTGGAAATCAAGGCGGTGCATTTCAACGCCGAGACGCCGTTCACTCTGGCCTCTGGCCTGCCCTCGCCGACCTATATCGACTGCCGCAAGCTGATCTCTTATCCGCGCATCCGCTCGGCCCTGATGGATTTCCTGACCGTCACCGTGATGCGCGATGCGGGTTTTGAGGCCTTTGACAACATCGCGGGCGGCGAGACGGCGGGCATTCCCTTTGCCGCGCTGGTGGCCGAACGCATGGCCCTGCCGATGACCTATGTGCGCAAGAAGCCCAAAGGCTACGGCCGCAACGCCCGGATCGAAGGCCAGATGACGCCCGGCCAGCGCGTGCTTCTGGTCGAAGACCTGACCACCGATGGCGGATCAAAGCTGTCCTTTGTCGAAGCGATCCGCGAAACCGGGGCGGTCTGCGCCCATACCGCCGTGATCTTTTCCTACGGCATCTTTCCCGAGACCAGGCCACGCTTGGCCGAACACGGCATCACCCTGCACGCCTTGTGCACCTGGTGGGATGTTCTGGCCGAGGCGCGGGCGCAGGGGTCGTTCGACGCCGCGACCCTGACCGAGGTCGATGTCTTTCTGAACGACCCGCGCGCCTGGCAGGCCGCCCGCGCCAAAGCCTGATTTTGTGGTGGAAAGACCTGTGGACGGCTTGGGGACAAGTCGCTGTCCGAATCGCGGACAGGTTGAATATTTCCAACCATCCCCCAAGATGTGGTAGGGTTCCCGCAGGGATCCCCAAAATGGGGCAAAAGGACGGGACTTATCCCCTGACTTGCGCTGACTTGCCCTGTCCGGGCTTTGCGCCTAACAGGCGGGGGGGATGTGGGGTGAAACAATGAACGACGTGGCGACGATCCGGCAGATTCTGCCGACGGTTCAGACCGATGCGACCGAGTTTCTGCCCCATAACACCGAAGCCGAGCAGCAGCTTCTGGGCGCCATTCTGACCAACAACGACGTTTACGACCGTATCGCGTCGCTGGTCAAACCCGAGCTTTTCTTTGACCCCGTGCATCAGCGCATCTTTGAGCGCGCCGCCGCGCGGATCCAGAAGAATGCCCTTGCCACCCCGGTCACGCTGAAGCCGTTCTTCGAGGACGACGAGGGCCTGAAAGACCTTGGCGGTCCGGCCTATCTGGTGCGTCTGGCGGGGGCGGCGATTTCGGCCTTTGCGGCGCGCGACTATGCCCAGATGATCTATGACCTTGCGGTGCGGCGCGAACTGATCTCGCTTGGCCGTGACATCTCGGCCAAGGCCGCCAAGGTCGAGGTGACGAATGAGCCGAAAGAGCAGATCATCGAAGCCGAGCAGCGCCTGTACAAGCTGGGCGAACAGGGTGTTGCCGAGCGCGGATTTCAAAGCTTTCTCAAGGCGGTAACCGACGCTGTCAATGTGGCGAACGCCGCTTATCAACGCGACGGCGGCCTTGCCGGCATTTCCACCGGGCTGATCGACCTGGACAAGAAGCTGGGCGGCCTGCACCCTTCCGACCTCTTGATCCTTGCCGGGCGCCCGTCGATGGGCAAGACCTCGCTGGCCACCAACATCGCCTTCAACATCGCCAAGGCTTACCGGCGCGGCCGACTGCCCGATGGCGGTGAGGGGGCGGTCGAGGGCGGCGTCGTGGGCTTCTTCTCGCTGGAAATGTCGGCCGAACAACTGGCGGCGCGGGTCCTGTCGGAGGCCTCGGAAGTGCCGTCCGAACAGATCCGGCGCGGCGACATGACCGAGGTTGAATTCCGCCGCTTCGTCGAGGCCGCCAAGGCGCTGGAATCCTGCCCCTTGTACATCGACGACACCCCTGCCCTGCCGATCAGCCAGCTTGCGGCCCGGGCGCGGCGCCTGAAACGCACCCATGGGCTGGACGTGCTGATCATCGACTATCTGCAACTGATCAAGGGCACGTCAAAGGAAAACCGCGTGCAGGAGGTGTCGGAAATCACCCAGGCGTTGAAGGCCATCGCCAAGGAGTTGAACATTCCGGTCATCGCGCTGTCGCAGCTGTCGCGTCAGGTGGAAAGCCGCGAAGACAAGCGCCCGCAGCTTTCGGACCTGCGCGAATCCGGGTCGATCGAGCAGGACGCCGATGTGGTGATGTTCGTTTACCGCGATGAATACTACAAGGAACGCGAAAAGCCGGGTGATCACGAGTTGGAAAAGATGGCCCAGTGGCAGGCGGTGATGGAGCAGGTCCATGGCAAGGCCGAGGTGATCATCGGCAAGCAGCGCCACGGGCCGATCGGGTCGGTCGAACTGTCGTTCGAAGGTCGGTTCACGCGGTTCAGCAACCTTGCCAAGTCGTGGCAGGGCAATGGCGACGACCGCTACTGACCCGAATGCGCCAGAACCGAGCGTGCCGCCCGCAGGCCGGGGGCCTCGCCGCCGCGCCCAAGGCGGTCCATCGTCAGGGCCATGGCGGCCCCTTGCGCGCCGGGATCGGCCAGCACGGCGTTCAGGGCGGCAGCAATCGGCGCGGGCCGGCACTTTGGCCCCAGATATTCGGGCACCACGCGGGTCTCGCTGACCAGATTGACCAGGGTCACCGTGTCGATCAGCGCGGCCTGCTTCATCAGCCAGAAGCTGACCGGGTTCAGCCGGTAGGCCACCACCATCGGGCAGCCATTGGCCGCCAGTTCCAGAGACACCGTCCCCGAGGCGGCGAGCGCCACATCGGCCGCCGCGAAGGCCTCGCGCCTGGCCCCTGGGTCGGTCACGATCTGCGGCGGCACCGGCCAGTCTGCCGTCAGATCCCGCACCAGCGATTCGATGCCCGGCAGGGTTGGCAGCAGCGCCCGCAGGCCGGGGTGGGTCTGCCGCATCAGGCCCAAGGCCTGCCCGAACACCGGGGCAAGGCGACGGACCTCGCCCGCCCTTGACCCCGGCAGCACCAGGACCAGCGGCCGCGGCCCCGCAAAAGCCGCGCCCGTACCCAAAGGCTCTGCCACCACCGGATGGCCCACGAAACCGGCCGTCATCCCCGCCGCCGTCATCAACGGCGGCTCGAACGGCAAAAGCGTCAGGACATGGTCGATGACCTTTGCCATCTTGCCTGCCCGCCCCGGCCGCCAGGCCCAGACCGAGGGGGCGACATAATGGATGGTGCGCAATTCCGGGCGTGCCGCCTTCACAAGGGCCGCAACCCGCAAGCAAAAATCCGGGCTGTCGATGGTGATCAGGGCATCGGGACGGGCGGCAAGGGCGGCATCGGCGGTTTGCCGGATCCGGCGTTTCAGGTGAAAGTACTTCGGCAGCACCTCGACCAGCCCCATGATCGACAGTTCCTGCATCGCAAACAGGCTGTCCAGCCCCTCGGCCTGCATCAGCGGCCCGCCGATGCCCTGAAACCGCACCTGCGGGTGCAGCGTCTTCAGCCCCGCCATGAGTGCTGCACCCAGCCGGTCGCCCGAAGGCTCTCCGGCGATCAGAAAATAGCTCAGCGCGCCCACAGGAACAGGCCCCGTTCGGCGCAGTCCGCGCGCATCGCGGGCAGGTCCAGACATATCACCGCGCCCGCCTGAAACACGATGCCGCCCAGACCGGCGCGCCCCACCGCCTGCACCGTACCGGGGCCAAGGGTCGGCAGATCGATCCGCAGATCCTGCCCGAGCTTGGCGGCCTTGTAGAACAGCCCGCGCCCCTGCGCCGCATCGGGGCGCAAGGCGCCGATCGCGGCGACCTGCGCCAGCATCGCATCGGTGCCGCCAAGGGTTTCGACGCCCAGACACAGTCCCTGTGCCACCACGCAGCCCTGCCCCACATCCACCGCGCCCAGGGCCGCGACGATATATCTCCGCGCCCGCCTGGCTCGAAACCTATTACCTGAACCCCCAGCCGGCCGGGCTGCCCCGCGCCATCCAGCGCCTCAGCCAAGAGGGCTGGTTCGAACAAGCC
>JANMJC010000045.1:0-3539 GCA_031371185.1 Paracoccaceae bacterium
GGCAAGGGACAGAGCGCGGCAAGGTGACCCTTTGGGGCTCTGGGCTTACCCCCATGCCGTTCACGGTCCGCTTGCCCCCGCCACAGGGTCCTTTGGTCACGGCACATGCTTGCACCACCCCGGCGCCAAGTGTAATGGCCCGCCGATGTGGCGTGCCCTTCCGATTGATCCCGACGTCAGATCACTGCGGGATGTCGCCGGTGATGCCTTCGACATAGAACCCCATGACCAACAGGTCGCCGTCGGGTGCCGTGACCCCATCGGCCAGCCAGGGGGTGCCGTCCCGCTTGTTGATCGGGCCGGTGAAGGGATGCACCGTGCCTGCGGCGATCCCGTCGCGCAGCGCTTCGGCTTCGGCTTTCACCTCGGCAGGAACCGCGTCCGAGATGTCGCCGATCTTCACTTCGCCGCCCGAAATGCCCGCCCAGACGTCGGCCTGGGCATAGGTGCCGTCCAGCATCGCGCCCACACGTTCAACATAGTAGGGGCCCCAGTTGTCGATGATCGAGGTGACGCGCGGTGACGGCGCATAATCGGCCATGTCCGAGGCCTGACCAAAGCCGATCACCGCACCGTTGGTCTTGGCCGCTTCGGCCAAGGGCGCCGTCGAATCGGTGTGCGAGGCGATCACGTCAACGCCCTGATCAATCAGCGCCTTGGCGGCATCGGCCTCTTTGGCGGGGTCAAACCAGGTGAAGGCCCAGACCACCGACAATTCGACCGCCGGGTTCACCTTCTTGGCGTTGAGGTAATAGCTGTTGATGCCCATCACGACCTCGGGGATCGGGAAGGACCCGATGTAGCCGATCTTGTTCGTCTTGGTCATCCGGCCCGCAATCAGCCCTTCGACAGCGCGGCCTTCGTAAAAGCGCGCGTTGTAGGTCGACACGTTGGCCGAATCGCGTTTGAAGCCGGTGGCATGTTCGAACATCACATTGGGGAACTTGGCGGCGACGGCGTTCGTCGCATCCATGTATCCAAACGAGGTGGTGAAGATGATGTTGCAGCCGCCAAGCGCCATCTGGGTCAGCACCCGCTCGGTATCGGCCCCCTCGGCCACATTTTCCTGCCAGGTGACTTCCACCTTGTCGCCGAATTTTTCCTGCACCTCCAGGGCGCCCTGATGGTGCTGAAAGGTCCAGCCGCCGTCACCGATCGGACCGACATAGACAAAGCAGGCTTTCACATGGTCCATCCCGGCCGCATGCGCCGATCCGGCCGTCATCAGGCCCAGTCCCAGGGCAGCGGTCGCCAAAAGTGTTCTTCTCAGCATAGGTCGTCTCCCGTTGGTGGGGGCCGAGTGGCCCCCGGTTTGATATTGGCCCCTAGCGTGAGGCGTGGAAATTCTGGCCCAGGGCGGCGGGGGCGTTCAGGCCCGCCCGACCCTTGCCAGAGGACATGATAACCAGCACCAGGATGGTTATCAGATACGGCGACATCGACAAGTATTCGACCGGAATCCAGCTTCCGGCCACCTGAAGATTCAGTTGCAGCACGGTGATACCGCCAAAAAGATAAGCGCCGATCAACACGCGCCACGGCTTCCACGACGCGAAAACCACGATGGCCAGCGCGATCCACCCCGCCCCTGCCGTGATCCCGTCCACCCATTGCGGCACCCGCACCAGCGACACATAGGCCCCGCCCATGCCCGCCATCGCCCCGCCAAAGGCGATCGCCCCCAGACGGATGCGGTTGACCTTGTAGCCAAGCGCATGGGCCGCCTCGTGGCTTTCGCCCACCGCGCGCAGGATCAGGCCCAGACGGGTGGATTTCAGCACCCACCACAACAGTCCGGTCATGAAGATCGAAAAATACACCACCCAGTCATGGCTGAACAGAACCCGGCCAAAGAAGGGAATGTCGGTCAGGGGGCCAAAGGGCACCGCCGGGGTCTGCACCGGTTTCAACCCGTTGTAGCCCTGTCCCATCAACGCCGAGACGCCCAGCCCGAACATGGTCAGCGCCAGACCGGTGGCGACCTGATTGGCCATCAGAACCTGGGTCAGAAAGGCAAAGATCAGCGACAGCGCCGCCCCCCCCAAAGCACCCCCGACAAAGCCCAGGAACGGGCTTTGGGTTTGGATGGTCACGATGAACCCGCAGATCGCCCCCATGATCATCATGCCCTCGACGCCCAGGTTCAGCACCCCGGCCTTTTCGACCACCAACTCCCCCAGGGCCGCCAGCATGATCGGCACCGATGCCACCATCAAGGAAGCGATCAGAACGGCCGGGTTGATTGATCCGAAGTCCATCTATTTGCCCCCCAGGAAGCTGCGAAAGCGGTAGTTGGTCAGCACGTCAACGCCCAGAAGGAAAAACAGCAGCATCCCCTGGAACACCTGAATGGTCGCCGAAGGCAGGCCCAGATTGGTCGAGGCCATCTCGCCGCCGACATAGGTCAACGCCATGATCAGGCCGGCAAGGATGATGCCAAGCGGGTTCAGGCGGCCCAGAAAGGCCACGATGATGGCGGTAAAGCCATAGCCGACGTTGAAGTCGATGCTGATCTGGCCGGCCGGGCCGGTGACCTCGAACAGGCCGGCAAGTCCGGCCAACGCGCCCGATATCCCCATGCACATCACCACCAGCCTGTTGGGATTGACCCCGTGAAAGCGCGCGGCGCGCGGGGCCTGACCCGACAGCTTGATCTGGAACCCGATGATGTGGCGCGACATCAGGACATAGGCCAGCCCGCCGATCACGATTGCCGCCACCCCCCCCCAATGCAGGCCGGAACCGGCGATCAACTCGGGGTTGGCCGCTGCGGGATAGCTGGAAAAGTTGCGCGACCCCGGAAAGCCCATGCCCTCGGGGTTCTTCAGAAACCCGGTCGCGGCCTTGGCAAGAATGGTCTGGGCCACATAGACCAGCATCAGCGAGACCAGGATCTCGTTGGTGTTGAAGCGGGTTTTCAGGATGGCGGGGATCATGCCCCAGGCCCAGCCTCCGAAAGCGCCCGCCAGGATCATCGGGATGAAGACCAGCCGGTTGTCGGTCGGATAAGCCGCGAGCCCGACGGCGGCACCGCAAATCGCGCCGATGATGTACTGACCCTCGGCGCCGATGTTCCAGATGCCGGCGCGAAAGCCCAGAGACAGGCCAAGGGCGATCAGGATCAGCGGCCCGGCCTTCGCCAGCAACTGGCCGCGCAGGTAAAAGGCGAATTCGCCAAAGATCGGGTCCCAGAAGATGGTCCTGATCACCACGAAGGGGTTGGTGCCCATCAAGGCAAACAGCAGGCCGCCAAAGATCATCGTCAGCAACACGGCGGCGACGGGCGTGCCGTACAACCAGAACCTTGACGGGTTCGGGCGTTTTTCAAGCGTGAACATGGTGGGCAACCTCCATCCCGTGGGCGCCGCCCATCATCAGACCGATCTGGTCCACCGTCAGGCCCTTGACCGGGCGCGGCGGGGTCAGCCGCCCGCCGTTCAGAACCGCGAAATTGTCGGCAATCTCCAGAAGCTCGTCCAGATCCTGCGAAATCACCACCACCGCCGCCCCCGCCGCCGCCCGGTCCAGAATGGCCTGAC